>JBKJMK010000038.1:0-3503 GCA_046596005.1 Usitatibacteraceae bacterium
TCACGAACTCACTTTTTCCGCCTTGCCAGCGTCGCAGTCCTCCTCGCCGTCTGGATACTTTCATTTTTACCCGGCGCTAGCATGCCTGACGTGCCAGGCGGTGATAAGTGGCACCACGCGTTCGCCTATTTCGCGTGCATGTTCTGCTGGGGGCAGTGGATTACACGCCCCGTGCAACGCCTGAAACTCGCCATCGTATTCATCCTGATGGGCGTGCTGATTGAATTCCTGCAGGGCCTGACCTCGTATCGCAGTTTCGAGTGGGCAGATATGGTCGCCGATACGATCGGCGTGACGCTGGGGTGGTTCACGGTGACGGTACAACTGGCTGTCCAACGCCGCTTCGGAAAAACGCCCGGACAGGTCGATCCTCCTGCCCGCTAACGTGACCACAACACTTGACCATCTGGTTGTCGGCACCGCCGATATCGCCAAAGGCGCCGCCTGGCTGGAACGCTTTTTCGGAGTGCCACTTTCCCCCATTGGCACGCATGCATGCATGGGCACCCACAATCGATTATTGTCGCTGGGGCCGTCCTGCTATCTGGAATTGATTGCCGTTGATCCCGCGGGTGAGCCACCCTTGATGAAACGCTGGTTTGGACTCGACACAGCCGATGTGCTTGAACGCATCACCACCAAACCGCGCCTGCTTGGATGGGTTGCGCGTACCACGGAAATTGACGCACTCGCTGAGAAAACCGGCGGCCTGCTCGGACCTGTTCATTCGATGGCGCGCAATGACTTTCGCTGGCGCATTACGATACCTGAAGATGGCTACCCTGTTGAGGCAGGACTGGTCCCGAGCCTCATTCAATGGGAGGGCCCAAAACACCCCTGCGAGCACCTGCCCGATCATGGTTGCCGCTTCGAATGGATGGAAGCAGCGCACCCCAATCCGGGAAAGGTGGCTTATTTGCTGGGGGAACTGGGCTTGCAGAACGCAATGAAGCTGACACCCACACCGCCTTATTCAGGCATGACCATGTGTGCCTACATCCGCACTCCGGAGGGCGTAAAGACGTTGATGTCCTGATCAGATGGCGGCGATTGACAGCATCGATAGGCTAAAATTGTCATCATGAAAATTTTATTTAAACGGTTTGCTTATGCGCTGCTGGCGCTGTTTGCATTGGCTGGCACCATCGCCGCCATCGAATACTTTGGAGGACAACGCATGGGACTCTTCGCCGGTTCTCGCCCTGTCAATTTGGGATTTAACGCTGGAAAATTTGCGCCGCCAACATGGAAACCGAATTGCGTTTCTTCCACCGTGGACAGAAGCGACGAAACCCACTTCATCGCGCCAATCGCTTATTCCGGCGCGAGTACCAGCGCGTGGAAAAAACTTGCGGATATTGTCAAAGGTAGCCCGCGCACTACGGTGGTGAGTGAAAGCGCCACCTACCTTTACGCCGAGTTCAAAAGCGCCGGGTTGGGTTTTGTTGATGATGTGGAGTTTGCTTTGGATGAAAAGGCTGGCGCAATTCAGGTGCGCTCAGCGTCGCGGTTGGGTGTGCGTGATTTGGGTGCCAATCGTGGCCGCATCGAAACGATTCGCGCGCAGTTCAGCAAGTAGCACATTAAATATGCTGCCTTGCGAGTGTTTGTTTGCAGAAGTCTCGCTACGGCAATAACGCCATCGCCACCAATGCCATCGCGACCATTGCCGCTTGCCGGTCGGGATTGAAAAAGGCTTTCGGTGATGCTTCTGCGTCGATGATGCCAAGCACTTTGCCGTCCGCCGGATCAAAAATCGGCACGCAGAATTCCGACTGCACGGCATCGTCGCAGACGTAGAAGCCACCGCCCTCCGCTTTAAAGGCGGCGACATCGTCAATCAGCTTTGCCTGCCCCGACAAACCCACCGTACTGTTGGTGCTGCCTGTGGCGAATTCAGCATTCAACGGAAATTCGGCGCGACTGGGTCGGCCGCGGTAAGCGAGCTTGACCAATACCGGATTACCAACCGGGTTCATGCGGTGTTGATAGATCCCCACCCAGTCAGCCCCGGTCACCATCGTTGCGCGGGTGACCATGATGTTCAATAACTTCAGCTTGCGGGTATTGGCCTCGTTTTCACCACCGAGAATGCGCGCAAGGTCATAGGGTGCAGGATCCAGCTCGTCAATCAGCGAACACGACCCATCCTCGGATATTAGCGGCACCTCATAGCGATAAAGCGCATCGTTCGATACGTCCATCTTTGTGCCGAGTTGCGCAATGAAATCGTGAATGGCTTTCTCGATGACCGGCACGTGATCGGCCAGTGCATCCAGTCCGGAGGTAAACAGATAGCTGCGGATTTTGTCTGGTGCATTCATGCAACGCCAACCCGTTTCAATGCTTGTTCTAGGTCGGCAATCAGATCATCGGTATTTTCAATTCCAACCGATAGACGCAGCAAGTCAAAAGGCACCGGCGTACCCGCACCTTCAACGCTGGCGCGATGTTCGATGAGACTCTCCACCCCGCCAAGCGAGGTGGCGCGTTTCCATAGCTGTACATGTGCGGCGGTCGCAATCGCTGCAGCCTCGCCGGCCTTCAGGCGAATTGAGAGCATGCCGCCAAAGCCGCCATGCATTTGCTTCGCAGCCGTTGTATGACCGGCAAAACCTGCCAGCCCCGGGTACAACACTTCGGCAATTTGTGCGTGACCCTGAAAGTGTTCCGCAATGCGCGCAGCAGAACGACACGCCGCGTCGACGCGAAGGAACAGCGTGCGCATGCCGCGCAACAACAACCATGCTTCGAATGAACCCATGGTGCCGCCGATTTGCGCGCGAACCATCTTTACGCGTTTCCAGTAATCCGAATCTTCACGCGTCACCAGTGCACCGGCAATCACATCGGAGTGTCCATTCAGGTATTTGGTGGCCGAATGCATGACGATGTCAGCGCCCAGCGTTAGCGGGCGCGTCAGTACCGGTGATGCTGCGGTAGAGTCCACCGCCAGCAATGCACCGGCCGTGTGGGCGATCTCTGCTGCCGCAGCAATATCGGTGATGGTCCAAAGCGGATTGGCGGGCGTCTCAATCCATACCAGGCGGGTTTTGCCGGGCTGCATGGCGCGCCGCAATTGGCTCAGGTCGTGTACATCGATAAATTCGACTTGCAGCCCCCAATGCGTTGCAAAGTTCATCAACCAGTTGCGCAACGACCAGTACATTACTTTCGGCGCGATGACGTGATCGTTCGGCTTCAGTGCCTGAAACAGCGCCGTCGCTGCTGCCATACCGGACGCGAACAAAGCCGCCTGCGCCCCATGCTCGAGTGCGCAAAGCACTGCTTCGACCTGATCAAAGCTGGGGTTATGGTCACGCGCATAGACGCGACCGTTGCGATATTGATTGTCGGTATCGCGCACATAGGTGGTACTCATGTGGATCGGCGGAGACACCGCTTTGGTGGTCGCGTCGATCCATCCCAGCGCCTGCGCGGCGATGGTTTCCGGCTTCATTTTTTTTGCATCCATCTCAATTCTCTTTGACGACGATCGGTGG
>JBKJMK010000216.1:0-11300 GCA_046596005.1 Usitatibacteraceae bacterium
AGATCAGGCCGGTCCCGCCGAAAGTTTTGGTACCGGCCTGTCAATGCACATTAGCTCATCCGCGACATTCGATCGGTAGCCATTTCCCTGGAATATTTGACCGGTTGTCGCCCATCACCGTCATGCCTTGCGGTACCGCTGCGGTATTGCACAACCACGCGATCGGCACCGTCGGTGCATCTTTAACAATCGCCGGGCGCAACGTTAACCGCAAGCCTCTGGCCGCGGCATTGACGTTATTGCCGAAAATGATTGTCACCGCCCCGGCATCGATGTTCACTTCGGCGACGAAATTGCTGACGATCTTTTCTTTTGGTGGCACGCCTGCTTCTTCATTGCTGGCGGGGAGTTCTTTTTTTGCGCTGTAGAAACCATTGACGCCATTCTTCGCCAGGCTGGCCAACAACATCCCCTCCTGCACCTGCAGGCGAACGTTGCGGTCAAGGAAACTGGGCACCGCAATCAGGGCGAGGATTGCGATCACTGCCATCACCATCACGAGTTCAATCATGCTGAAGCCACGTGGCGTCATTTAGCGCTGACCTTTAGCGCTTTGCTTGCCGCTTTGCAAACCGCGCCAGCTTCTTCGCGGTTTGCCACGGTCACGTTCAAATCACGCAGCAAGCCATCATTTAGCCCATAAATCCAGCCATGCACTGCGATCTCCTGCCCGCTTTCCCATGCATCGCGCACGATGGTGGTCTGGCAAACGTTGGCGACCTGTTCGATCACGTTGAGTTCGCAGAGACGATCAAGCCGTATTTCTGGCAAGCCAATCGCCTCAAGCGCATCGGCATGTTTATCGCGTACGTCATGAATATGGTGCAGCCAGTTGTCCGCCAGTCCCACGCGCTGGTCAAACAGGGCTGCCCGCACGCCGCCACAGCCGTAGTGGCCGACCACCATGATGTGCTGAACCTTGAGCACATCAACCGCAAACTGGATCACCGACAGGCAGTTAAGATCGGTATGCACCACGACATTGGCGATATTGCGATGGACAAAAACCTCACCCGGCATCAGACCAACAATCTCATTGGCCGGCACACGGCTATCGGAACAGCCAATCCAGAGAAAGCGCGGATTCTGCTGTTTGGCGAGTCGCTCAAAAAAATCAGGCTGCTGGGCGCGAATGCGTTCAGCCCAGTCCAGGTTGTTTTTGAAAAGAGACTCGAGGTTTTTATCTTGCAGGGTCATGGCATCTTCCGACTTGGTTACGCGTGCAGTAGTTTTAACTTCCTGCCGTCGCCTGCGGGGGGCGGGAATCTGCCATCTGCCAACATGGTGCAAACAGGGCGGGCATGATTGCGCATCTTCACATTAGTAGCGCGCACTTCCCGGCGTTCTGGGAAAGGGAATCACATCACGCACATTGGCAAGCCCCGTGATATACGAAACGGTCCGTTCGAATCCCAGCCCAAACCCCGCGTGCGGCACGGTGCCATAGCGGCGCAAATCACGATACCAGGCGTAATGCACCGGGTCGAGCCCGCACTCGAGCATGCGCTGATCGAGCACATCAAGCCGCTCTTCGCGTTGCGAACCACCGATGATTTCGCCAATACCAGGTGCGAGCACGTCCATCGCCGCGACCGTTTTCTCGTCGTCTGATAGTCGCATGTAAAACGCCTTGATTTCTTTTGGATAGTTCATCAGCACGGTCGGGCCGTTGACGTGCTTTTCGGCAATGTAGCGTTCGTGCTCGGATTGCAAATCGATGCCCCACTTGACCGGATACTCGAATTTTTCTTTCGCGCTTTCGAGCACCTTGATTGCGTCGGTGTAATCCATGCGTACAAATTCAGAGCTGACGATGCTTTCGAGCTTGGCGATCAGGCCTTTCTCCACGCGCTCTTCAAAAAACGCCATGTCATCTGCGCGCTCGGTCAGCACTGTCCTGATGATGTATTTCAGCATCGCTTCAGCGAGCGTTGCATCATCCGACAGATCCGCAAAGGCGATTTCCGGTTCGATCATCCAGAATTCGGCAAGGTGGCGCGAGGTATTGGAATTCTCGGCGCGGAAAGTTGGCCCAAAGGTGTAAACCTTGGAAAGCGCCATGCAGTAGGTCTCTACGTTCAATTGCCCTGACACGGTAAGGAAAGCTTCGCGCCCGAAAAAATCCTTCGCGAAATCCACCTTGCCGTCGGGCGTTTTCGGCAGGTTCATCATGTCCAGCGTGGAGACGCGGAACAACTCGCCCGCACCTTCAGCATCGGCGGCAGTGATGATCGGCGTATTCACCCACAAAAATCCGTGTTCATGAAAAAAACGATGTATTGCGGAGGCAATCGTGTGGCGC
This sequence comes from Usitatibacteraceae bacterium, assembly GCA_046596005.1. Taxonomy (GTDB): domain Bacteria; phylum Pseudomonadota; class Gammaproteobacteria; order Burkholderiales; family Usitatibacteraceae; genus UKL13-2. Next base: position 2,303 of record JBKJMK010000216.1, read on the forward strand.
ACGCGCGTGGCGGCACCGATCACGTTGGTGCGTGGGCGCAGGTGCGCGACCTCGCGCAGGAATTCCATCGTGTGCGCTTTTGGTGTGATCGGATACGTATCGGGATCATCGACCCAGCCGACAACCTTGATGGCGGTGGCCTGCATTTCAAACGGCTGCCCTTTCGCGGGCGAGGGCACGATCAGGCCCGTCGCTTCGACTGCGCATCCGGCAGTGAGCTTTTGCACTTCATCGGCGTAATTGCCGAGAGTGTTGGGTACCACGACTTGCACCGGATGAAAACAGGAGCCATCCGATACGTTCACAAATGAAATGCCGGCCTTGGAATCGCGGCGGGTTTTTACCCACCCTTTAATGGTGACGGGCAAGTCGGCAACCGCCTTGCCGGATAAAATATCGAGACCGCTCAGTAAGGACATGTGCATAAAACCTTTTCTTAAGATGCGCACATTTTATCGCGTTTGATTTGCGCTTCCCGTAAGTAGCCCATTGCAACCGCCTGCCGACTACATAAACACCAGCACTGTCGCGCCATCCAGGCTGAAAATGCTCTGCAACCCTCACCAGCGCTAGAGTCTATAAATCGCTGCACTACGCGGGCTGCACCGCCGGTTAGAATGCTGAATGTCTCAGCACGCAACGCCGTACGACCGCCTGACACCCGACGTCATCCTCGATGCCATCGAAAGTACCGGCTATCTCGCCGATGGCCGCATGCTCGCATTGAACAGCTATGAGAACCGCGTGTATCAGATCGGCATTGAGGAAGAAAAGCCGCTCATCGCCAAATTTTATCGTCCCGGTCGCTGGAGCGACGCGCAGATTCTCGAAGAACACGCATTCACGCAGGAGTTGGCGGATCGCGAAATCCCGGTGGTGCCGCCGCTCAATATTGGCGGCAAGACGCTCCACGAATTCGCTGGCTATCGTTTCAGTCTTTCGCCGCGACGTGGCGGACGCGCACCGGAACTGGACAATCCCGAAGTGCTGGAATGGATGGGCCGCTTTCTGGGGCGCATTCACGCAGTGGGTGCGATCGGGCCGTTTACGCATCGGCCGGTGCTTGATATCGCCAATTTCGGGGACCAGCCACGCGATTGGCTGCTGCAGCACGATTTCATCCCGGTGGACTTACGCGAAACCTGGATAAGCGTGATCGATCAGGCGCTCGCCGGTGTGCGTGCCTGTTATGCGCGTGCAGGCGATATTCACAATATTCGGCTGCATGGTGATTGCCACGCTGGCAATGTGCTCTATACCGACGACGGCCCGCACTTTGTCGATTTCGACGATTGCAGGACAGGTCCGGCAATACAGGATTTGTGGATGCTGCTCTCCGGCTCGCGCGAGGAAATGACGCGGCAATTGCGCGATGTCCTCGAAGGCTATGAGGAATTTGCCGACTTTGATCGGCGGGAGCTGCACCTGCTGGAAGCTTTGCGTACCTTGCGGCTGATTCACTACTCGGCGTGGCTCGCACAGCGTTGGGACGACCCGGCCTTTCCGATGGCGTTTCCGTGGTTCAACACCCAGCGATATTGGCAGGACCGGATTCTTGAGTTGCGCGAGCAGGTGTCGGCGATGGAGGAAGGCGCATTGCATTTGTGAGCACGCCCCGCTTCTCGCTAGTCATCCCCGCCTATAACGAGGCCAACTGGTTACCCGCGTTGCTCGATACAGTCGATGCGGCACGATTGCAATATCGCGGTGGTACGGATGCCATCGAAGTCATCGTCGCCGACAATGCGTCCACCGATGACACCGCCGCAATTGCCGAGGCGCGAGCATGTCGTATTGTGCACATCGACAAACGCGCCATTGCCGCCGCACGCAATGGCGGCGCGGCAATCGCGCAAGGCGAAATCGTTTGCTTCATCGACGCCGATTCGCGCATTCACGCCGACACGTTTAACGCTATTGATGACACGCTGGCGTGCGGCAACGTGATCGTCGGTGCGACCGGCGTGAAACCCGACCGCTGGTCCATCGGCATCGTTGCCACCTGGTTGATGGCATTGCCGATTGTTTATCTGACAGGCGTGGATGCCGGTGTCGTATTTTGCCGGCGCGCTGATTTCGAGACCATCGGCGGCTATGACGAAAGCCTCTTGTACGCAGAAGATATTCAGTTGCTCCTCGACCTGAAACGTCTGGGACGGAGACGAGGCCAGGGATTTCGACGGGCCCGCGGTGTGATCACGTACACGTCAACACGCAAGTTCGACAAGCATGGCGATTGGCACTATTTCACGGATATGCCGCGCGTCGCGTTCTGGATGCTGTTCAACAAAAACCGCAGCGAAAAATTCACCCGTGCCTATTGGTACGAGGATCGCTAGAAAAGCCATAACAAGCCTGGCCCGCATGAAGCACAGCGCAATGCGGGGGCAATATCGGACAATCGCACCAGCCTGGAATACGCTGCGCTGCTTCCCGGCGTCGGCAACTGCCTTTGTTTCACATCTTAAAAAACAGCAAAATTACGTTGTCTCGATAAATCTGGGGCTCATGAGTGCCGCTTCCGAGCGATCATGCGGCTCCTTGTGCGCCATCAATGCCTGCACCATTTCCAGCGCCGTCTGGTTGCACGGTGCCAGTTCGACATCGCTGGTGCCGATCGGTGCTACCCGCGCGCCCCAGCGAATCAAATGTGCGGACATGGTCAGCCCTGCGCCAAATGCCGGGATCAGCACCAGGCAGCCGGGTTTCACGCGGCCCTCTTCGATCGCCTCCACCAGCGCCACCGGCGCCGTGGCCGCACTCATGTTGCCGTATTTGTGAATGGTGAGAAACACCTTATCCATCGATGCGCCCGCACGCTTGGCGACGGCTTCGACGATGCGCAGGTTGGCCTGATGCGGCACGATCACTTCCACATCATCAATCGTCACACCCGCCTGCTTCATCACATCGAGGCTGCCTTCACTCATGCCGGCGACGGCCTTCTTGAATATTTCCTGGCCATCGAAATCCCAGCGTGTGTCGCCAAGTTGCACGCCGATGTTGGCATAGGCGGCGCCTTTGCCGCGTACACGCAGCGTCTGGCGCGCGTCGGCGTAACACTGCAGCTTCTGCGCGATCACGCCCTCCTCATTTTCCGTCGCCTCGAACACGCAGGCGGCAGCGCCATCGCCGAACAGCACCGACACATTGCGGTTCTGCCAATCCATAAATTTGGAAATGTGCTCGACACCGATGACCAGCACTTTCTTCGCGGCACCGGACTTGATGAATGCCGTGGCGGTCGACATGCCGTAAAGAAAACTGGTGCAGGCGGTATTCACATCCATCGCCGCAGCATGGTGCGCGCCCAGCTTCACCTGCAGGCCGGAAGCAGAATTCGGCACGTGCTCATCGAAGCTGCAACTGCCGTAAATAATGAAATCGAGTTCTTCGGCTTTCACACCTGCACAGGCCAGCGCACGCATGGCGGCGACGTAAGACATTTCCAGACCGGAGACATGCGAAATGCGCCGTTCCTTCATGCCGGTGCGGCTGGTAATCCACGCATCGTCCGTCGGCAGGAAAGTGCCGAGGTCGGCGTTGGTGAGGATGGCGGGCGGAAGGCATTTGCCCCAGCCGGTGAGCGCTGCGTAGGTCATGTGAAGTTTCCCCGGGTAGCGATGGTTGTCGCTCTTTTTTTACTGTCTTGAGAGAGATTCGTTGCATTCAAGCGATTGCGCATTGTCGCGCAAAACTGGTGCGCGTTGGCGGATGTGAATCCAGGCACGGTAAATTTGTTGTCAGGATTTCCCGCTTGACTGAGGACCGACCTCGATTGCGCTGCGCTTCATCGCGGCGACGAGCAGGTAAAAAAATCAGCACTCTACTTGCCGCACCGAAACCGTAATCGCCAACCCTCCCAGCGAAGTCTCTTTGTACTTTGTCTGCATGTCCGCTCCGGTCCGACGCATAGTCTCGATCGCCTGATCCAGACTCACCATGTGCGAGCCATCGCCCAGCATCGCCAGCGAACAGGCGTTGATCGCTTTCACGGCACCCATGGCGTTGCGCTCGATGCAGGGAATCTGCACCAGGCCACCGATGGGATCACAGGTCATGCCGAGGTGATGCTCGAGCGCAATCTCGGCGGCATTCTCGATCTGCTCATTGCTGGCACCTAGCGCCGCCGCCAGACCGCCTGCCGCCATTGCCGCTGCCGAACCAACTTCCCCCTGGCACCCGACTTCTGCGCCGGATATGGAGGCATTGCGCTTGCAGAGCGCGCCGATTGCCGCCGCGGCCAGCACAAAGCGCTCAATACCGGCATCATCCGCGTCACGAAAATCCTGGTAATAACGCAATACCGCCGGTACCACACCAGCCGCGCCATTGGTGGGGGCCGTCACTACGCGGCCACCTGCGGCGTTCTCTTCATTCACCGCAATCGCATACACACTCACCCAGTTCATCGCGCCTTCGCTGACATGGGCATCGGTTTTGTTCAGGCGCTCGGCGATGGCCTTGGCGCGGCGGTTAACCTTGAGCCCGCCGGGCAGCATGCCATCGGTGCGCATGCCGCGGTCGATGCACTCGAACATCACCATTTTCATGCGCGCAATGAATTCACGGGTGGCGGCCTCACCGTGCAAGGCGGTCTCGTTTTCCATCAGCATTTCGTGCAGCGGTTTGTTCGCGGCCTTCGCGAGTTCCAGCAATTCAGCCATGGTTTCAAAGTGATATGGCACACGCGACTCCACGCCGCGCGGGCTGCCGACAAACGCTTCGTCGGTATCGACCACGAAACCGCCACCGATGGAGTACATCTCGCGTTCCGCGAGCAGCTTGCCATCCACGTCGAACGCGGCGTAACGCATGCCGTTGGAGTGCACCGGCAGCAGATCGACGCGATTAAAAATCAGTTCGCGATCGGGATCGAAATGCACCCGTGTTTTGCCGAGCAGCGAAATTTCGCGTGCGGCGCGAATACTGTGAACGCGTTGCGGCACGGTTGCCGTATCGATGTGATCGGGCAACTCGCCTTCAAGTCCCAGCATGATCGCCATATCAGTACCGTGCCCGTGGCCGGTGTGGGCGAGCGAGCCGTAGAGTTCGACTTCGACACGATAAATGCGTGCGAAATCTGCATCCGGCATCTCAACCAGAAAGCGCCGCGCCGCGCGCATTGGGCCCACTGTATGTGAACTGGAGGGTCCGATACCGATTTTGAACATGTCGAACAGGCTGATGTACATGGCGTTCCCGCGTGAAAGTGGGCGTAGCTTGCCACAAAGTGCTGGGCCTGCTTTGAAACTACATTGAGAAGTCAAACTCCAATACTGGCGCGGATGACAGGCTTAAATGCTTCCATGATCCGCGCCAGTGCTGGAGTTTCTCTAAAATATGAGGCCGCCGTCCCACGCTGCCAATCCAGCTGCAGACAAGATTTTTTTGAGCGATTGCATTTTTTTCATTTCTTAATTTGAAAGCGAAAAACGCAATTGCGCTGGTCATTCTAGCGGGCAAAGCGATTGGCCGCCCCGGTCGAAATCCTGCCCACCGGCTAAATCAAGCAATAGGAAACGGGGGCTCCAGGCGATGGTGTGTTCGCGATTCGCAGGCCATGGATGGCAGGATACTGCGCTATGCTGCGCACATGAAACATCCGATCTCACTGCTCAAATTTGCTTTGCTCGCAACGCTGCTTGTGGGGTGCGCCAGGACATCGCAAGTGTCGCCGCTCGGCACAAACGATGTCGTACTCGCGTTCGGCGACAGTCTTACGTTCGGTATCGGCGCGCAACCGGCAGAATCCTATCCAGCCCAACTGGAATCAGTGATCAACCGTAAAGTAGTGAACGCTGGCGTGCCGGGTGAGGTGACTGCGACCGGCCTTGAGCGACTACCCGGCGTGCTCGACGAGGTGCGCCCGAAGCTGTTGATTCTGTGTCACGGCGGCAATGATTTTTTGCGCAAACTCAGCGAAACACAAACCGCCGCCAACGTGCGCGCGATGATCAAATTGGCAAAGGACAGAGGCATCGGTGTTGTTCTTGTCGCGACGCCAAAGCCGGGCTTGTCGCTGTCGCCGCCCGATTTCTACGCGGCGCTCGCGAAAGAATTTGCGATTCCGTTCAACGATGACGTGTTGAAAAACATTCTGCGCGACAACGAATTCAAGTCCGATCTGATCCATCCCAACGCCAGGGGTTATGCACAAATCGCTGCGACGCTTGCAAAATTGTTGAAGAAATCTGGCGCGATTTAGTATCGGGCATTGCTAGACGCGGTCGAGCGCCGCGATCATCCACGCGCCACTGGCGAGGTAGATCACACCCATTGTCATTACGGTCCATTGGGTCCAGCGACGAAAATTGGCGTCTGACATTTTCTCCAGCATGCGCTTGGAAAGCGTGGTGCCGGTGAATGCCAGTACCACGCAGGTCGCCATCAACGGCCACGATAATCCAGCGACCACGCCACTGCTCGTTGCGGTCATCGCAGCGATTCCGCCGAAGTAAACAATCTTGATGAGATGACCGAGCGTCTGCGACATCGCCTTGGTTGCGACCACGCCACGCCGATCCAGCTTCGATTGCACAAAAAATACATCGAGCAGTGGCCCCGATACGCCTGCGAGTAGTTGCAGGGCGGTACAAATTGCACCGCAAAAAAACGGGTGTCCACGATGATCGACATTGAGCGCGAGACGCTTTGGAAGCGCGAAGCTTACGAACGGCGTCAACCCCAGCAGGATGTAGGCAACTGCTTTGCTGACTACAATCTGCACCGCAATAAATGCAGTCACCGCCAGCAGCGCACCGAGCGCGTAACCGCGGAACACCCGCCAGTTCACTTGTTCCCGCCATAACCAGGCACGCCACCCGTTTGATGCCATCTGCGTGATGCCATGCAGCATCATCGCAGCGGGCAATGGTAGCAATGCCAACAAGACACCCATCAGGATCATGCCGCCTGCCATGCCGAGGATGCCGGAAATAAATGAGGTGATCAGCACCGTGGCAGCGATGCAGACAAAGATGAGCGTAGAGGACATGGGACTCAAACTAGGGGTGGCCACCCATAATTCTAAACGCACTATGAAGTCGAAACTCAAGTAAGGGCGCGGCGTTACGGATATTTTTCGCCTGTGAACCGCACCGGTACTTGAGTTTCACTTTTGCAAATAAAAACCCCCACCAACTTGCGCAGGCGGGGGTCAGTTTCAGAGGCACTAAAGGTTTGCCGCTTCTGTGAGCGGCGTGAAAATTACTTGAACGAATACGCCAACGACGCGTAGAGAGCACGACCACGCGGATCGGTATAGTTCGGATCGTAACCCGCGAGGAAGCTATATACCTGATTCGACACCGGTGGCTTCGTGTCGAGCAAGTTCTTCATACCGGCTCGCAACGTAAAATTCTTGAAGCCGCGATAGGTGCCCGACAAATCCCACAATTCGTAATCCTCCACGCGACGAACCGAGCCATCCGGGTTCAGGTTCTGATCCCGATAGCCGCGATAGAAAGTCTGTTGCAAGGTAGCGCTGAATGGGCCGTGGTCGTAATTGAATGAGGCGGTGTGGCGCCAGCGTTGCACCACCTGATCATTGGCAAAACGGCCAACACCATCCACGAAAGGCCGGCCGGGGCCATCTTGCACCTTGTATTCCATGACATAGGTGCCGTTCAAGCCGAAACCGAATTTGCCATATGCGGTCGCAGGTAGACGAAGTTCGAAGCCGAGATCGAGACCGCTGGTTTTAAGCGTGCCAAGATTACGCAAACGTGAATCGATCTGCGTAATACGGCCCGGGATGCCTTGCAGCGCAGGGTCGGCGGCGGCACGGGTAATGAACGGGGCGTAGAACACGGGGTCAGCAAAATACACGCCTTCAGGAGAGGCAATGGTCTCGGTCTTCTCGATTTTCCAGTAATCGATAGAGCTTGAAATCATGCGGCCAGGCTCGAAAACAAACCCGATTGAGAATTGCTTGGATTCCTCCGGTTTAAGGTTGGCCGTGCCGCCGCGCAGTTTGTCGGGCTGCAGGCCGCAGTAGTCGGGGTTGTTGGTGTTATTAATGGCGCCGACGCGAATACAGCCCAGCGGATCGTTGTAGATTCCGTTGGTCTGGCCGATGCGTGTGGGCGAGTACAAGTCGGACAACGATGGCGCGCGGAAGCCCGTGCCGTAGGAGCCTCGTACCAACATTTCCTTGGTCGGCGTCCAACGAATGCCAACTTTCGGATTGGTGGTTGATCCGACATCGTCATACCGGTCGTGACGCACAGCCAATTGAAGCTCTATAGTGCGTGTAAATGGCAACACCAATTCTGCGAATCCGGCGTTAACAGTACGGCTGCCGCTGAACGCGACCGCCGACCCATCGCCGCGTATCAGGCCGGCCGCCAGCAACGCAGACGGCGTGAAACTGGTCGATTCGCGACGCGATTCAAGACCCAGTGCGAGTGCGGCATCGCCACCGCCCAAAGCGAATATCGAACGCGAACCTCTCAAGTCGAATGACTTGGTGGTGCCTTTGGATGCGCGGGCGTTATCGCTGATTTTGGTGGCGTCGATGAGCGCTTGTCCTGCGGCGTCCTGCGGGCCAAAGGGATTGATGTTGCCAGTAGCGAACGCGGTATTGAATGGCGCAGTCAGAACATAGCCGTTTACGTACCGGTCGTTAACTTCGCTGGTACTATAGTTAAACGCGGTGTCGTAATCCCAGCCTGCCAGCAGTCCTTTTGCGCCAACCAAAAAGCGCTCGGAAGTTGCCTCAATATCGTTGGTGCGACCGCCTGCGTCGGACAAGCGCCAGTTGAGTCGCAGCGGACCGGTGGTGCCAGCCAGTGTCGCCGTGGCTGTCGGGTAGAAACGACCGTTGGCTGGATAGTTTAAGTTGGTGATCGTCAGCGGGCTGATACGATAGTTTGTCTCGGTCTCGGTATGCGTGAATTCGGCAAACAGTGTGTGGTCGTTGGAGAGTGCATATTGGCCACGCGCCAAAGCTGATTTTCGCGTTGATGCCGGAAAAATCTCGGTGTCTTGCATGTAG
>JBKJMK010000298.1:0-3984 GCA_046596005.1 Usitatibacteraceae bacterium
GAACGAACGCAGCGTGTCGAGGATCTGCTTGGGATTGTCGAATCTGCTCTTGTCCCACTCGAAGGCAAACCGCGTCCGCACCTCCCACGCGGCACGCCCGTCGAGCGTGATCACATCACACGGAATACCACGGCGGCGCAATTCGGCAGCGGTATCGATGGCGTCCTGTGGCACTTTGTAATAGGCGCGTGACAGCCACATACCGTAGCTCCACAGCGGCGGCACCGCGGCACGACCGGTGAGTGCGGTGTACCGGTCGATAATACTTGCAGGTTCGCCAGTGAAAAAAAACAGATCGAGCACATCGTCTTCAACTTCCAGCACGTAAGTCCGATGTGACCATTGCGGGTACCCGACACCGTGCCGTACAACACCGGGCGTGTGCGCCAGCAGCCCCCATCCGTCAGGGCTCCAGCAAAACGGGATGTTTTTGTAGGAAAGTTCGGTGTTCACGCCGAGCGCATCCTCGGTGCGGCCACGCACCAGCTGGCCGCGCTTGTCGAGCGGGCCGAATTTCTCGCCGAAACCGTAAACGGCCGTGTCGCTGTTCAAGGCGAAAGACGCACACCAGCGACTCGGCTGTTTGCCATGCGCTTCGCCTTGCTGCGAACCGAAGGCGGGCAGGCGTGTGCGGCCTCGAAAATGCTGGTCGGTAATGGAGGTGAGCACTGTCCTGCCCGCCTTTGACAACGTCAAGCGCAGCGGTGCCGACTCGATCAAGAGCGTGATGTCGCCACTGTTGACGCGCCAGGCCTCGCCGTGTGGCGCGACCGTCAGCGTGCCTTCCGCAACGGTTTGCTGCAGCAAGCCGTAATCGGGGAGCTGCGATTGTCCAAGCGTGACGCGCAACGTGTCGTCCGCATGCGCCGCGATAGTCAGCACGACCCCATCGACATCGAAGTGCGCATGGTGCCCGTCGGCGTCGATGAAACGAACCTCGTTCAATCGTCGAAAGCTACTCTGCTGAAAAACATCTAATGACAAATTGCGACTCCCATTGCGTTTCGTATTCTGTACCTCGTAGCCCGGAAGAAGCGTAACGTATTCCGGGGAGACGGAAACTGGAATACAACTTCGTGCGTCGGCACGGCCCCCTCGATCGCGCTTCGCTGCATCGAGGCTACAAAGCCGTACAAACGCCAACACTGGCGCGGCCTTACAGACTTTTTCGACCTGTAAGGCGCACCAGTGCTGGTGTTTACTATCCCTTCAAGCCACCGGAGGTCAATCCACTCACCACCCGCTCCTGAAAAATCAAAATTACCGTGACCACCGGTATCAGCGCGATGACCAGTGCTGCTGAAATAGTCGGCCATGGAAATGAGAATTCCCCCTGATACATCTGGATGCCAACCGGCAGCGTTCGATACGCCACCGCCGCGTTCATCGACATCGACAATAAAAATTCGTCCCACGCATTCACAAACGCCAGGATACCCGCCGTGAACACCCCCGGGGCCGCCAATGGCATCACCACGTGCCACAGCGCGCCGAGACGCGTGCAGCCGTCGATCATGGCGGCATTTTCGATGTCACGCGGAATGTCCTGAAAAAAACTCACCAGCACCAGCGTGCAGATAGGCAGATTCAGTACGGTATATGGCAGCACCAGCGCGGTATAGGTATTGAGCAGATTCAAGCCGCGCATGATCTCGAACAGCGGCACCATTAACGTCACCAGCGGAAACATCGATACGGCAATGATGCCGGTGAGGATCAGGTTGCGGCGCTTGAGATTGAGTCGCGCAATCGCGTAGGCAGCCAGCGTGCTGATAAACAAGGCCAGCAACATCGACAGCGTGGCGACAATGACGCTGTTGAGCAAATAGCCCGGCAACGGTTGATCGCGGAATGCCGCGACGTAATTGGTCAATACCGGATTCTGCGGCCAGTAGGTTATCGGCTTGGCCGTCAGCTCGACTTCGTTTTTGAGTGACGTGAACAGAATCCATACGGCAGGAAAAAAGCCGTTGACCATGACGATGGCGGCGGCGAACCAGCGCAGGCGCTTGGCAGTGAAGACATTATTCAATTGCGCACTCAATCTTTATCTCCACGCACGTAGCGCAAATACACCCATGTCGTTGCCATCGACAACAGAAACATGAACACCGCGAGCGTGGAACCGTAGCCGAGATCGAGGTAATCAACGGTATTGAGCTGAATATACATCGCCAGCGTCTGCGTCTCTTCACCGGGGCCGGGCATGCTGAACGGAATATCGAACGACTGAATGGCAGTGAGCGTGCGAAAAATCAACGCCACCAGCATCGACGGCACCAGTAGCGGCAGCGTGATCTCGACGAACTGCGTCCATTTCGAGGCGCCATCGACTTCGGCAGCTTCATACAGCGAAGCCGGAATGGTTTGCAGTCCCGCGAGCAGGATAAGTGCCATAAAGGATGATGTTTTCCAGATGGTGGCAATGCAAATGGCCATCATCGTGAGGCCCGGTGAATTGAACCAGATTTGCGGCTCACCACCGAAGCGGCGAATGATGTCGTTAATGATCCCGTACTCGCTATGGAAAAACCACGCGAATATCAGGCCAACGAACGCCAGCGGCAACGCCCACGGCAGCAATAACGCAAGGCGGATTGGTCCGCGAAAGCGAAATGGCATATTGGCCAGCATGGCGAGTCCCAGCCCCACCACCAGCGCACCGGGCACTGTGACAAACGTAATGATCAGCGTGTTTTTCACGGCCCGCCAGAACATGCTGTCGTGAAGTGCGGCTGCATAGTTATCGAAACCGATAAAGCTGGTGGGCAGCCCGCGTGACAGGCGTATGTCGAAAAAACTGTTGATCAGGAGCGTGGCGACCGGATACGCGACGATGACGGCGATGAACAACAGTGCAGGCGTGAGCAGCGCCCAGGCGAGTGCCGTTTCGCTGGGGTCGAGAATGCGATTACGGAGCGAGCGTGTGGTCATCAATTGCCCTTACCTTACCTTACCTTACCTTAACGCTCGCGCGACGCGCTGCTCAATTTCATCCAGCGCCTGCTGTGGTGTTTTCACACCTGCCATTACCGTGTTGGTATTGATGCGCAAGGCGTCCGAGATAGCGCGATACATCGGTGTTACAGGACGCGCTCTGGCAGTCTCCACCACCGGCAGTGCATCGGCAAACCAGGGGATAGCCTTTAGCACCTCAGGATCTTTGTACACCGAAGGAAATACCGGATGGAACGAGCCTTTGAGTGCCAGTTGTTTCGAAACTTCGGGGCTCGACAGCCAGCGTACCAGCGCAACCGATGCGGCTTTGTGTTTCGAATATGCCGACACCGACCAGTTCCAGCCACCCATGCACGACACGGGCTTCCCGCCCGGCATTGCCGGCAACGTGGTCACACCGACCTTATCCTTGACGCGCGTGTCTGCCCCGCCCTGAAAGTGATTCCACGCGTAACCCCAGATCACGCCAAAAATCACCTTGCCCGCCTGGAACTCCTTGCGGGTGTCGTCGGTGCCGACTTCGGCGCTATTCTTCTTGGCCACGCCCTCGCTCACCATGGTGCGCCACATATTCAATCCCGCCTCGGCCTTGCCGCGCTCAAACGACATCTTGCCGTCACGAATGATTTCGCCGCCGAGGCTCCAATATGGGAGCAGAAACGTGCACACCGCGCCTTCGACCGCCTTGCCCTGAAAGCTCAAGCCCTGCAAGTTGGGATCATTCTCGCCCTGCTGAATTTTTTTCGCCACGCGCGCCAGTTCCGGCCAGGTCGTTGGCGGCGGCTCCTGGTATTTCGCCAACAAGTCCTTGCGGTAGTAGAGGAACAGGGAATCGGCCAGCGCGGGTAACGCGATCACCTGGTTGTTTACGGTATTGGCGTCGCGGTACGCCGGCAGATAGCGCGACATAAACGCCTCCCGGTCGTTGCCCAGATACGCGTCCAGCGGCTCGGCCCAACCGGCGGCGGCAAACTGCGCGGGGCGAATGATGTCGATCAGGAACACGTCGAGCGTCGTGTCTTTCGC
>JBKJMK010000436.1:0-12155 GCA_046596005.1 Usitatibacteraceae bacterium
GGCTGCCATTCGCGACCTCAATCTGATGTGCCGTAATCTCGTTTCTGCCGATGGCGGCAAGGCATTCGTCCAGTTCTTTATGGCCCAATGCAGTGGTAAGTTTTTCGAGTGCCAGCGCGGTCGCACCGGCGCGTGCGAGTTCGCGTTCCATCGCCTGACGGCCATGTGCGACATCGACTTCAAAATACTCTTGCCGAAACCATGCGCGCGCCTTGGCCAGCCCGCGATGGCTCGACAAAAAACCCAATTGCGGATTGATCCAGTCGCGTGACGGCCCGCCTTGCTTAGCCGCCAGAATCTCAACCCGCTGGGCGTTCTGCAATTTGGTATTCAGCGGCACGATCTGGCCGTCGAGTTTGGCACCCCGACAGCGATGGCCCAAATCGGTGTGAACGTGGTATGCGAAATCTACCGGCGTTGATCCCGCCGGCAAATCGACAACTTTGCCCTGCGGTGTGAACACATAAACGGTGTCATTAAACAGTCCCTGCTTCACCTGTTCGGAAAATCCGCCCCGGTCAACCAGTTCGCGTTTCCATTCCAGCACCTGCCGCAACCAGGAAATCTTGGACTCAAATTTCTTGTCTGCAGCGGTTTTATGCGCCGCGCCTTCTTTGTAACGCCAGTGCGCAGCGACGCCGTGCTCGGACGCTGAATGCATTTCGCGCGTACGAATCTGCACTTCAAGCGTCTTGTCCTCCGGCCCGATGACAGCAGTATGCAAAGACTGGTAATTGTTGGCCTTCGGCTGGGCGATGTAGTCATCGAATTCGCCTTGAATCGGCCGCCAGAGATCGTGCGCGAGGCCCAGTACGGCGTAACAATCTGCGACCGTATCGACCAAAACCCGAATAGCCCGAATGTCATAGAGCTTCTCAAAGGCGATGTTTTTCGATTGCATTTTTCGGTGAATCGAAAAAATATGTTTGGGCCGACCCGCAAGATCCGCGCCGATGCCGAGCTTGTCCATCTCGGTGCGAAGTTGGACGAGTACGCGGCCAATATAGGCCTCGCGCTCATTGCGCTTTCCATCGAGCAAGGCGGCAATGCGTTTATAAAGTTCAGGTTCGAGAAATCGAAAACTGAGATCTTCCAATTCCCATTTGATCTGAAATACGCCGAGGCGATTAGCCAGCGGTGCAAACAGGTTCTGGGTTTGCAGTCCGGCTGCGCGTCGGGTGGCTTCATCTGCCCTGGTGATCGAACGCATGAAGACAACCCGTTCGGCAAGTTTGATGAGTACCACGCGAACATCATCAGCGAGTGCCAGCAACATCTTGCGCAATGTTTCCAGGCCGGGGCTGTTTGCGGGACTGCCGGACTGCACGGTGATGCTGTCAATGCGTCCTGCGCGAAGTACGCCATTGACCAGCGCCCATACGTCAGGCCCGAACTGTTCGCCAATGATCGCGGGATCAATCGCGTTGCGCGGCAGGCTCGCCACGAGCAGTGCCGCGGCAATGGTTTCATCGTCCGCTTCAATGTTCAGCAGCACTACCGCGGCATCCAGTGCACGGCCAAGCATCTGCTGCCGGGCGTCCAGTTCGCTGGCCTCGGCTGCGGTCGAGACGAAATTTAGCGCACGCACCGAAATTTCGCGACCGGCAAGCGATCGCCGAAAGTCCGACATAAAGTCAGTGTGATGAGATTTTTCGGTCAGCATGACTCGCATTTTATGCGATGCAAACTCGCGGCACTGCGGTGCATCCGGAAAAAAAGGTATATTCAGGCATGGTGGTTGCTTTGTGTTGTTACATCGTCGTTCCACGCTGCGCCCGGCAGCAACTTTGTAACCTCTAAAAAAATATTCCATGGCGCTCAAACCCTTTTATAACGAGATGTACGCCGCTGACGGCAGCGTTCGTCCGCAGTACGCCGGATTTGCGCATTGGCTGAACAACACGCCGCCTGAAAAAATCGCACAGAATCGCGAGGCGGCCGATTTGATGTTTCATCGTGTCGGCATCACCTTTGCCGTTTACGGCGAAACCACCGGCACCGAGCGCCTGATTCCGTTTGATATCGTGCCGCACGTCATTCCCGGCAAAAAATGGGAGGAAGTCGCTCGCGGATTGACCCAGCGTATTACCGCGCTGAATGCGTTTCTCTACGATGTGTACCACGAGCAAAATATTCTGAAGGCCGCCAAGGTTCCTGCGGACAAGGTGCTCGAAAACAGTCAATTTCGCCCCGAAATGATGCACGTAAACGTACCCGGCGACATTTATGCACACGTTGCGGGCATTGATTTAGTGAAGGATGCCGACGGCGAATACTATGTACTGGAAGACAATCTCCGTACCCCTTCCGGCGTTTCTTATCTTCTCGAAAATCGCAAGATGATGATGCGCCTGTTCCCGGAACTATTCGCAGCGCAGACGATTCGCCCGGTCGATCATTATCCCGATATGCTTCTCGAGACCTTGCGCAACGCCGCCCCAGCCGGTGTCGATAACCCGACTATCGTGCTGATGACGCCGGGAAACTTTAACTCTGCTTACTTTGAACATGCGTTTCTCGCACAGCAAATGGGGATAGAGCTGGTTGAGGGCATCGACCTGTTTATTCAAGACGACACCGTTTTCATGCGCACCACGCAGGGACCGCAAAAAGTCGACGTCATTTATCGGCGTATCGATGACGACTTCATTGATCCGCTCGCGTTCCGACCTGACTCCATGCTCGGCGTGCCCGGCTTGATGAACGCCTACCGCGCTGGTCGGGTAACGCTGGCGAACGCGGTGGGCACCGGCGTGGCCGATGACAAATCGCTTTACCCGTATGTGCCTGAAATGATTCGCTTCTATCTCGGCGAAGAACCAATCCTCAAGAACGTGCATACCTACATCTTGACCAACAAGACGGACCTGGATTACGTGATTGCCAACATGGCCGATCTTGTCATCAAGGAAACACAGGGCTCAGGTGGATACGGCATGCTGGTAGGCCCGATGTCAACGAAGGAAGAGCGCGAACGCTACAAGCGCCGTGTGCTCGACGCACCGGAGCGTTTCATTGCCCAACCGACGCTGTCACTTTCTACGTGCCCAACTTTTATTGGCAAAGGCCTGGTGCCGCGCCACATTGATTTGCGCCCCTATATTCTTTCCGGCAAGTCGGTAAATTTTGTGCCCGGTGGCTTGACGCGCGTCGCACTCCGCGAAGGCTCGCTCGTCGTCAACTCTTCCCAAGGCGGCGGCGTCAAGGACACATGGGTGGTTGATTAGCATGCTGAGCCGAACCGCCTCAATGCTTTACTGGATGTCGCGAAACGTTGAACGTGCCGAAAACACGGCACGCATTCTCGACGTCGCCTACCGCATGTCGCTATTGACCAAGGACCCAGACCTGCAGGATCAGGAATGGTTTGCGCCTCTTAACATCACCGGCTCGCTGTTTCCATTCAGCGGTCGACACTCAATCGTCTGCGCGAAGGAAGTACTGCATTTCATGGCTCTGGACGCCGAAAACCCTTCATCGATTTACAACTGCGCCAAGCAGGCCCGCGAAAATGCACGCGCCGTACGCGGGTCAATCACCAGTGAAATGTGGGAGGTGCTCAATGCTACCTGGCTGGAAATGCAGAATATGGACGAGGACCGCTTGTACGCACGTGGCATCTCGACATTTTTTGAATGGGTGAAAGAGCGCTCTCATCTGTTTCGCGGCGTCACTTTCGGTACCATGCGTCGTGATGAGGCATTCCAGTTCCTTCGTCTCGGAACCTACATGGAACGCGCCGACAATACCGCACGCATGCTTGATGTGAAATACCATGTGCTGTTGCCCAGTGTGGAAGATGTCGGTGGCGCGGTCGATTATTACCAGTGGTCTGCGGTATTGCGATCCGTTTCGGCCTACGAGTCGTATCGCAAGGTTTATCGCGACTCGGTCACGCCGGTACGCATTGCAGAGCTATTGATACTCAGAGTGGACATACCGCGTTCGCTGCATTTCTGCATGCACGACGTTTACAAAATCCTTTGCGCCGTGCAAAACCGGACGTCCGCAGAAGCGACACGGCAGGCCGGCGAGATTTATGCCGCGATGCAATTTGGCCGCATCAGCAATATATTTCATACCGGACTGCATGAGTACCTGACCGAATTTCTCGAATCAACGGATCGGCTCGGTGAAGAAATCAACGTTGCATTTTTCGCCCCGGAAGTTGTTTCCATCGCGGCATCATAAGAATAATTTGCACCTGGAGAACTTGAAATGACCTATTGCGTGGCCCTGCGCCTGGACTCGGGGATGATTTTTGCATCTGACTCACGCACCAATGCGGGGGTGGACCATATTGCAACGTTCTGCAAAATGCGCGTCTACGAGAAGCCCGGCGACCGCGTCATTGTGTTGCTCTCCAGCGGCAATTTAGCCATCACCCAGGGCGTGATCAATATTCTTGATCGCCACCAAAAGGCGCCGCCGGGCGAGGACACGATTTGGTCAGTAAGTTCGATGTTCGATGTTGCCGCCCTGGCCGGCGATGCGCTGCGCGAGATGCAGCAGCGCGATGGAAAAATGCTGATGCAAAGCGGCATAGAGGCAACGGCGAATATTATCGTCGGCGGACAGATTGCCGGCGAGGATGAACGCCTCTTCCATATTTACTCGCAGGGGAATTTCATCGAGGCTTCCGACGAAACCCCGTACTTTCAGCTGGGTGAGGCCAAATACGGCAAGCCCATCCTTGACCGCGTGCTCACTCCCGGTACGCCACAAAAGGAAGCGGCCAAGTGCGTGCTGATTTCGTTCGACTCCACCATCAAGTCAAACATTTCAGTGGGCTTGCCGATCGACATGCTGTGGTATCCGCGCGATTCCCTGCGTGTCGGCGTTCAGCAGCGTATCCGTGAAGGCGATCCCTATTTCTCGATGCTGCGGCAACGATGGGGCGGCGGTTTGCGGCGCGTGTTCGGAGAATTGCCCGATCCGGACTGGATGGAGTGACAGCACCACATGACAATACGCGTCGCACTCCACCATAAAACCCATTACAAATTTGATCGCGCGATCCAGCTATCGCCGCATGAGGTGCGTCTGCGCCCTGCCGCGCATTGCCGCACACCAATCGAGAGCTATTCGCTCACCATCGCGCCTGAAAAACACTTCATCAATTGGCAGCAGGACCCGTACGGTAACTGGCTGGCCCGTCTGGTCTTCCCTGAAAAATCCCGCGAGCTTTGCATTACGGTAGACCTCGTCGCTGAAATGACGGTCATCAACCCGTTCGATTTTTTTATCGAACAGTACGCAGAGCAGTTTCCGTTTTCCTACACACCAGAAAATACGCGCGAGTTGGCTGCGTATCTGGATACCGAGCCAGCTGGTGAATTACTTTTGGGCTGGATTGCAGACGCGCGCAAAACAATCCTCAGCAAGCCGATCATCACGATCGATTTCATCATCGCGCTGAACACAAAACTGCAACGTGACATCAAGTACCTGATCCGCATGGAACCCGGTGTGCAAACGCCTGAAAAGACGCTCGAAAGCCGCATGGGTTCCTGCCGCGATAGCGCATGGCTATTGGTACAAATTCTTCGCCATTTTGGGATCGCTGCGCGTTTCGCGTCGGGCTATTTGATTCAACTCGTCGCTGATCAAAAAGGACTCGACGGCCCTAGCGGCACCGACAAGGATTTCACCGATTTGCACGCCTGGGCCGAAGCCTATCTGCCCGGTGCCGGCTGGGTGGGGCTTGACCCGACGTCGGGCCTGCTGGCCGGTGAAGGTCACATTCCGCTCGCCTGCGCGGCGATCCCGACATCGGCTGCGCCAGTATCGGGATTCACCGACGTCTGCAAAACGACACTCGATTTTGAGATGTCAGTGACGCGTATTCATGAAGATCCGCGGGTCACCAAGCCCTACAGCGATACGCAGTGGGCTGCGATCAGCGCGCTCGGTGATGCCGTCGATTGCGAACTCACAGACGGTGACGTGCGGCTCACCATGGGTGGCGAGCCCACATTTGTCTCCATCGACGATATGGAGGGCCCGGAATGGAACGTGACAGCGTTATCCGCGAAGAAATTCGAACTCTCGCTCGTGTTGCTACGCAAACTTAAACCGAAATTTGCGCCCGGTGCGCTGATGCATTTCGGCCAGGGCAAGTGGTATCCCGGCGAGCCGCTGCCACGCTGGGCGCTGTCCTGTTATTGGCGGCCTGACGGTGAGGCGTTGTGGATCGATGAGGACTTGATCGCATTCGATGCGCGCACAAAGCCGCTGACCAATAGCGATGCCGGGGCCTTCGCAAGGGCGCTGGCCAATCAGCTGGGTCTCCACGCCGATTACGCCATGCCGGCTTATGAAAGCGTACTGCGCACGATTCGCGATGAAGCCGAACTGCCTGACAACGTAGATCCACTTAGCCCCAGCTTCAAAGACGCCGCAGCCCGCCAAAAACTGGTCGCGCAACTTGCCGGTGCCATCGGCGAGCCGATTGGCTACGTCCTGCCGTTGAAGGCAATTGAGCGGACAAACGCTGCCGACACTACCGAATGGGGTTCGAGTCCCTGGCCATTGAAAGCCGGCTATTTGTTCGTGGCCGAAGGCGATTCGCCGATTGGTTTCCGCTTGCCATTAAATTCATTGCCAGCGGTGGCCCCGGAAGACATCGACGTCATCATTCCCGCCGATCCGTTCGCGAAACAGGAAGCACTGCCATTGCGGACGAAAGCAGGAAAAGCCGCACAGGACTTCGCCAAACCAGCAAAACTCAAGTCGGCAACGGGCATTTCCGCCAAGCAGATCGTGCGGACCGCCCTGTGTGTGGAAGTGCGCGACGCAATGCTGCACACTTTTATGCCACCGCTCGCGTTGCTGGAAGATTATTTGGCGCTCGTCTACGCGATAGAAGCGACCGCCGCAGCGTTGTCGATACCGGTCAGAATCGAAGGTTACTCGCCCCCTGCAGACAAACGCATCAAGAAATTTGCGATCACGCCGGACCCGGGTGTCATCGAAGTAAACATTCATCCGTCTTCTGCGTGGGTAGAGCTGGTTGCCAACACTGAGACCTTATACCGAGAAGCACGCCTGTCCCGGCTTGGCACAGAGAAATTCATGCTCGATGGCCGCCACACTGGCACCGGCGGCGGAAACCATGTCACCGTTGGCGGACTGACACCTGCAGACAGCCCGATGTTGCGTCGCCCTGATTTATTGCGCAGCCTCATCACCTACTGGCAAAACCATCCAGCGTTGTCATATTTGTTTTCCGGCACGTTCATCGGCCCGACCTCGCAGAGCCCGCGCGTTGACGAAGCGCGCCACGATTCGCTTTATGAGCTCGAAATAGCATTCGAGCAAATGGACCTCGAATTGAAATCGGCCAAGAACGGGGAATCCGACAAGCCATGGCTGGTGGATCGGCTGCTGCGACATTTTCTCGTTGACCTTACCGGCAACACGCACCGTGCCGAATTTTCAATCGACAAACTATATTCGCCGGATGGAACGACCGGGCGTCTCGGTCTGCTCGAATTCCGCGCCTTCGAAATGCCTCCGCACCCACAAATGAGCCTCACGCAAATGCTGCTGCTGCGTGCGCTGATTGCGAGATTCTGGAAAACGCCGTATCGCGGAAAATTGATTCGCTGGGGCACCGAATTGCACGACCGATTCATGCTGCCCTACTTTGTCGCGCAGGACATGAAGAGCGTGGTCGATGATCTGAACGGCGCTGGTTATCCGGTGCAATTCGACTGGTTTGCGCCATTCCTTGAATTTCGCTTTCCGCGTTATGGCACCGTCGCCTATCAAGGTGTTGAACTTGAATTGCGTCAGGCCATTGAACCCTGGCACGTACTGGGCGAAGAAATGGCCGGCAGCAGCACCGCACGTTATGTCGACTCTTCGCTTGAACGTATGCAAGTGCGCGTTACCGGCCTGACGCAGCAGCGCCACGCCATCACTTGCAACGGGCGCATGGTGCCGATGACGCCGACCGGCACGCCGGGTGAATTCGTCGCCGGGGTGCGCTATCGCGCTTGGGCGCCCCCTTCTGCATTGCACCCGACCATCGGTGTGCACGCCCCACTGATGTTCGATATTGTCGATACCTGGGCCGGGCGCTCTGTCGGTGGCTGCACCTACCACGTCACCCATCCCGGCGGCCGAAGCTACGATGACTTTCCGGTGAACGCGTTCTCAGCCGAAGCACGCCGGGTCGCACGTTTCCAGAAAATCGGCCACACGCCTGGGCCGATGGCATTCAAACCAGAAGGTCGCAACCCCTCGTTACCGTTCACACTTGATCTGCGCAGGCAACCAGATTTCGATGGTGCCCAGATGATGGCAATTCGGGCAGGTGATCAGTAGGCGGCGGCGCTGCGCACCCTGTCGCAAAATCTACTATAAGCTCTGGCACAGACGCAGTTCAAGGATGTGAAACACGCCGGAAATTGCGCCCGTGTCTGGCCAATTTGAAATGCCACACTTAGGTGTTGTGGCGGCTTCCATCCGCTGGTGCTGATTCAACCTGTTCGTCGACTTTGCAGTTGTTTGTGTGTCACGAGCCTGTCTTGACAATGGGGCAGTCTCTCCAAATGGGTGCCGTGCCGAGAATCCTCAGATCGGCGGGCTTTCCATCCCTTTAATCAACACAGGAGAAGCAACCATGAAGACATTTCGCCGCGCATTGGTGATTCTTGCAGTAAGTATCGGCAGCCTGATTGCCAACACCGCAAATGCCATCGACAACAGTGCCCTCGGCAAACCGGAATTCCGCGAGCACAAAGCAACCTACGGACTCGTCTACCGTCTGCCCAAAGACGTGACTGACATCCTCGATAACAAAATCTATCCAGCGCTACGCGAACGACTGATCGCACTGGGCCTCGCTGATGAGGCGCGAACCTTTAATCTCCAACATGTGACGGTCATGCACCTTCACAGCGCCGATCCGACCACGCCCGCAAAAATGCTCGCTGCGCTGCCCAAAGTGCCGCCAGTGTTGAATTTCACTCTGAAAGGTTTTTACAACACCGAAGCCTCCAAAGGTGCTGGCGCGCCTTGGTGGTTCGATCTGGGCATCGTGAAGACTGGCCAGGGGTACACCGAAATGATGTCGTTTAACACGGTCGCTACCGCCGCACTCACGCCGCTGCGAGACGGTCCTCTGCCGCGTTGCACCGGGCTTGTTTACGCCAACATGAGCGATGCAGCCAAGGAACTCACGCGCACAGTCGGCGTGAGTGGCGTCAACGTGATGAAAGACGGCAAGGAGACTGCCTCGCATAACCCGCACAACACTCTCGTCTACAGCATGAGCAAGTATGATGATCGCCTGCAAGCGGCGATGAAGATCGTGGCTGACGACATGAATAAAATTCTGCCCGACGGCATCAATACGCAATTCAAGGACGTGTCGATCGTCGAGATCGGCTTCATGGGCAACGTACTTCGAGAGTTTTACCGCATCAATCTTGCCGACGGTAGTGCGTGGGACACCACAAGCGGCAAGGCTGTGAAACCCGGCAAGTAGAAAGACAAACGCCGGACCTCTGGGCAATCCCTGGCACTGGCGCGGCTTGACGGGCGAAAAGCCCCTGAACCCCGCTCCAGTGCTTGTTCTTCAAATTGACAGGCGCGAAACGCGGCGTAAATGTCGCCGCAATGTGTGCCCGACAGAGATTAGTTCAACGGCACATTAGTAATTTTCCTGCTGAGTGCAGCAAAACTTGCATCCGCTTTGTCGGGCGCGATGAGTGAGGCCAGTACGCCAAGCTGTTTCTTCGCGTTGGCAATGTCTCCGATCCGCCAATAAGCGATGGCGAGATTGCGGTGGACTTCGTCGAAACCCGCCGTGAGCGTTTCGGCATGTTCAAGGGCACCAACCGCCTTGGCATACCTTTCCTCACGCAGGAAATTGCGCCCGATATCAAGCCAGTAGTACGGGTTTTTTTCCCGTTGTGCCTGAAGAATGAGCGCGTATTTTTTTGCTTCGGCTTCGCGGCCCTGCGCGGTCAACAACTGGTGCATTGAATGAACTGCAATCCCGTCATCACGATTGAGCGCAATCGCATGCAACAGCAAACGTTCCGCGCTATCGACGAAACCCTTGCGTTTATAAAGTTGCGCAAGGTTGCTATAACCCGGTGCATAGTTGGCGTCAGCAAGAATTGCTGCCTTGAACCAGGCATACGCCAGAATCAGATTGTCCTTGGCGAAATGCTCTGCGGCGATGTTGTTGTAGTAACGCGCCAGAATACTTTCTTCAGACAATGCCGTTCCCGCCCGTAGCCAACCGGCCTGGGGTTCGAAATCGATCACCACACTGCTGGATAGGGTGGCACCACTCGCCGGATGTTGGCGCGCATCATTTTTAACCAGCAAATTGATGTGCCCCTGGACAAAATCAAGACTGCCGTGGCGGTCGTAAAATTGAGGGACGCTCACTTCCTGCAATTGAACCGTGAGGTTTAATTCCCTGGCGATCGAATACGCGAGCACAGTCAACGAGAGACAATCACCGCGCCCGGTGCGCCAGGTGACCGCACCAATCGTAGACTGCCCCCCCGCGTAGGGAAAAGACTTGCGATCGGGACCGAACAAAAGCGCGATCAAATAATCCACCCGCTGTTGGGTATTTGCACCTTTCATCCCGGATGCATGGAGTGTTGCCAACAGCGCCGTATCGAGCGCGAACAGATCCTGTTTGTTGGCTAACACCAATGCCGTATCGTAGCTGAAGGCGTGATCACGCCACAGCTCTTGCGCAGCAATCGCGGTGACGGGCACGGCTGGTGCCGCCGCGCATCCGGCAAAGACCATAACCAAACAGGCGATGGTTAACGCATTGCGCAAACTGAAGCTCCCATCATCGCAAACCCGAACAAAATAATAGTAACTGATTTGGATTAGTTCGGTTTGCGACTAATTTGTTCCGCAATATCACGCCGGTATCGCAGGTTCCCCGCGCGTTTCACAAGGCCTCATTTCCGCGTCACGCTTCAGTGTCCCCGTTCTCGAAAACCAGTCTGTTCAGGCATCATTTACCCAATTGCATCGGCATCGCAGGTGACACATTGCGGAAGATTGGCTTCTCGCTCTGCAATCGTTGCATGACCGACTGAAGTGCAGCGTCCAGCTGGGTGTCGCGCCCCTGATTGACGGCGAGGGGATCGAGTTCTACCTCGATATCCGGCGCAACGCCTTCGTTCTCGACGCGCCATTCGCGTTCCGGCGTGAAGAAACGAAAAAATGGAACCGTCAGAAAGCCCCCGTCAATCAGGGCAGGATTGGCAGAAATGCCAATCAGCCCGCCCCAAGTGCGCGTGCCTATCAGCGGTCCCAGTCCCATGCGCCTGAATGCATAGGGCAGGAAGTCACCGCCTGAACCAGCATCCTGATCGATCAGCATCACCTTCGGACCGTATATCGCGCCACCCGGGGTGTCATAGAGCATCCCATCACGGTCTTTCCAGCTCGCCAGATATTGCCGACTCAGGACATCAGTAATGTAGTTCGCCGCCTGCCCACCGCCGTTACGCCGATCATCGACGATCACCGCTTGTTTCTCGACTTGCGCAAAGAACATCCGATTGAAATGCTTGAATCCGTCAGTACCGGTGTCGGGCAAATACACGTAGGCGACTTTGCCGCCAGACACTTTATCCACGTACTGTCGATTGCGTTCTATCCAGCTCCACTGACGCAATGTTGCTTCGTTGGCGATCGGTTGCACAACAATATTGCGTGCGCCTTTGCCAGTCGCGTCGCCCCCGACGGTGATACTCACCTGCTTGTCAACCGTGTTGGTCAGGAACGAATACAAATTCTGCTGCGCGTTCACCGGTCTGCCGTTGATCGCGAGGATATAGTCACCCTCTTTCACGCCAAGCCCCGGCACCGCCAACGGTGCTTTCATGAAGGGGTTCCAGCGGTCTCCGCGGTAAATTGTCTTGATCCGGTAATGACCGTCGTCGACAACGAAATCCGCACCAAGCAACCCAACGGTTGTCGGTCGCTCGCGATGAATGTCGCCTCCTCCCAGCCGGTTGTGCCCGACCTGCAACTCGCCGATCATCTCGACCAGCAAATCGTTCAGGTCTTCGCGCCGCTGCACATGCTTGAGTAATGGCTGATAACGGGCGCGAATCGCGTTCCAATCGATGCCATGCAGATTCGCGTCATAGAAAAAC
>JBKJMK010000017.1:0-6664 GCA_046596005.1 Usitatibacteraceae bacterium
CCCAACAAACGGCGCTCGGCAGCATCCCAAACTACAGTCATCTCGACTGGAATGGCGCACATTTTTCAGAAGAGACTTTCAAGGCGATCACATCGGTTGATCGATCGCTGTGGCAGCAGGAGCTCACATTGCACGACGAATTACTCACCAAGCTCGAATACCACCTCCCGGCCGCGCTTAAAAAACGCTATGCAGTGCTGA
Organism: Usitatibacteraceae bacterium; assembly: GCA_046596005.1. Classification (GTDB taxonomy): domain Bacteria; phylum Pseudomonadota; class Gammaproteobacteria; order Burkholderiales; family Usitatibacteraceae; genus UKL13-2. Next base: position 202 of record JBKJMK010000017.1, read on the forward strand.
AAGAAACACTGGCCGCCTAGCAGCACAGTCAACAAACAAAAACGGGAGCCCAGGCTCCCGTTTTTGTTTATCCGATCAGCGAATCGTCATTTTTTTTCACAAGACTCGGCGATGCGCTTTCCGTCCACTTGCATTTTCATGCTGCCTTGCTTCATGTTCATGGTCATGTCCATCTTGTAGGTATCCGTACCGTTATGCGACACCATTCCCTCGCCGCTGGTGCCGTCCTTACACGTCATTTTCCATGAGACCTTGTTGCCATCAACCTTCATGTCAGTCTGCTCGCAATGCCTGTCCGCGCGATCATTCGGATTGCGTTGCTCGGACCATTTGCGCTCGCCCGGTTTTACGCAGTGGGTCATCGTCTGGGTACCAAACTTGCCAGCCATCTCCGGGGGCATGCCGGGAATATTCATTTTTGTTTTGACTTCCCACAATCCGCCCGGCATTTCCTGTGCGGACGTACTGGTTGCAAATGAAAGTACAGCGGTGGTAGCGATCATTAGTGCAGCTTTCATGCGTGTGTCTCCTGTCGGGTGAAGTCAAACTCAGCAGGCAAATAATACTGCGAAATGGTGTTTTTAGCATTTCTCAACTGCATGCGGTGTTTTGTTGTCCGCCGTGCCTGCGCCTGACCCCACCACACGATGCAGCCGACACCCCCCGCACGTCCCCATCGGCTTCATGGTATTGTGTTGTTACCCCAAGGGGAGTAGTTCGGGGAGGCTGCCAGGCCTCCCTCCGCATAGTCGTCATTTCGGGATTTTATCCCCGGCTGCGCGGGCGCAATTCTGATTGCGTGAGCAAGACCTTGACCAGCAGGTCAAGGCTCCTTTGGTTGTTCCATTTTGTTTGAGCCAAGAACTTTTACCTGCACGGATAAATGCTGTTCTTGTTGCTTAACTTAATGGAGGTTCAAATGGAAATTCTGTCGTTGCAATTCCTTACCGCCCTGCTGGCCATCATTGTCATTGATCTTGTGCTGGCGGGCGACAACGCCATCGTGATCGCCCTCGCCGCGCGCAACCTGCCGCCTCACTTGCAAAAAAAAGCGGTCTTCTGGGGGGCAATCGGTGCGGTTGCCGTTCGTGCCATTCTCACCATGGCTGTTGTATGGCTATTGAAAATCCCGGGCTTTCTGCTTGTCGGTGGCCTGGTACTCATCTGGATTGCGTATCACATGGAAGAGGAGGATGGCGGGGTCGGAAATGAAAACGTCGTCTCCGCCACCAGCTTCCGCGCAGCCATCCAGACCATCGTCGTCGCCGATACGATCATGGGCGTGGACAACGTCCTCGCTGTCGCCGGTGCAGCACATGGCAGCTTCCTGCTGGTGGTGCTGGGGCTGGTGATCAGCATTCCGATTGTGATGCTTGGCAGTACGCTCATCCTGAAATGGATCGAACGCTATCCCTGGATCATTTATCTTGGCTCCGGTGTGCTGGCCTGGACAGCGGCGAAGATGATCGCCTCGGAAGGCATGCTCGCCGGCTTTTTTGCGGAACACCATGGCTGGAAGCTGGCCTTGTATGCCTTTATTATCGGCATGATCATCGCGGTACCGTTGCTGCGGCGCATGCGCAATCGCATCACGTCGCTGCCGATATGCCTCGGTTTCCTCCTGGTTTGGCTGGCTGTGTTCGACTATCTGGAGGAATACACGATGTTGCGTTACTTCCCTAACGGTGACGCACCGATCACGATGGACCTGATCGACCTGGTCATGTGGCTCGGGTGGATACCCTTCGTGGTAATGCTGCACATCGAGTTGACAGGGCCGGCGAAGAAAACTCAGACTGTCAACGCTGCGCATTAGGAAAGTTTGTCGTCATGCTGTTCATCAAAGCGCCAGGCTTGCCTGGCGCTTTTTTAACTGTCTTTGCCGGTGGGTGCGTACGCCTTGAACCCGGCCGCCGACAATCGCTCAACGATTTCCTGCACGTGCGCAGCATTGCGGGTTTTCAGCACAAACTCTACTTCCGCGCTCTGCACCGGCAGATTGGTGAACGCACGCTGGTGATGCACTTCTTCAATATTGGCGTTCGCCTCGGCGATCACGCCGGTGATTCGCGCCAATGCGCCTGGCATGTCACGCAGTTCCACCTTGAGTCGCGACAAGCGGCCGGACCGCACCATCCCGCGCTGGATGATTTCAGCAAGCATCAGCGGATCGATATTGCCGCCGCACAGCACCAGGCCCACATGCTTGCCGGCAAAACGCGCACCATGTTTCATCAATGCCGCGAGTGAGGCAGCACCCGCGCCTTCGACCACGGTCTTTTCGATTTCCAGCAGCATTACGATGGCTTCCTCAATATCGCCTTCGTCAACGAGCACGATATCGGCAACAAGGTCCCTGACAATGGCACGGGTAATTTTCCCCGGCTCTTTCACGGCGATGCCCTCGGCAATCGTCGAGAGACCAAAGGTGGCAACGGTACCGTTGAGCGCTGCAACCATCGACGGGAAGCGCACCGTTTCCACGCCAACGACCTCAATGCCCGGCTTGATCGCTTTTGCGGCAATCGCCATGCCGCTGATCAATCCGCCACCGCCAATGGCCACGCAGAGCATATCGAGTTGCGGGAATGTTTCGAGCATTTCGAGCGCAATGGTGCCTTGGCCGGCAATGACTTTTTCATCATCGTAAGGATGTACAAACGCAAGCTTCCGTTCGCTCGCCAATTGCAGCGCATGCGCCTTGGCATCATCAAAATTCTCACCGAAAAGAACCACTTCGGCACCATGACGCTGCGTCATTTCCACTTTCACGTTCGGTGTGTACTTCGGCATGACGATGGTGCTGGGGATGCCCAATCGCGTCGCATGGTAGGACACGCCCTGCGCATGATTGCCGGCCGACGCGGCAATGACGCCGTGCTTTTTTTGTTGCGGGGTGAGCGAAACCAGTTTGTTGAGCGCGCCGCGTTCCTTGAAGCTCGCGGTGAACTGCAAATTTTCGAACTTGAGGTAAATTTCCGCGCCGGTAATTTCAGAAAGGGTTCGCGAGTACATGCACGGTGAATTGGCGACATGGCCCTTGAGCACTTGATGGGCGGCCTGGATGTCGGCAAGCGAGATTATGTTCATGCGCTCCTACCTTAAAAACTGATAATCGACAGCGGGCTTGTTGCCGGAAATGAGATCGGCGAGCGCACGTCCCGATCCGCAACCCTCTGTCCAGCCCAGCGTCCCGTGCCCGGTGTTCAGGTACAAATTGGCGATGCGCGTGCGTCCGATGAGCGGGCAATTCGACGGCGTCGCCGGACGCAGCCCCGTCCAGTACACCGGATGATCATAGTCCGCTGCATTCGGAAACAATTCACGCGCGCGCTTCACCAGCGCCTCCGTGCGCACCAGTGACAGATGCGTGCTGTAGCCATCCAGCTCGGCAGTGCCGGCGATGCGCATGCGATTGCCGATCCGCGAAAAGACAATCTTCATCGCTTCATCGGTGAGGCTCACCATCGGCGCGCCTTCAAAGCCTTCGGTCGAAAGCGTGGCGGAATAGCCCTTGGCGGGATAAACAGGGATGGTGATGCCGACTGGTTTCAGCATGAGGTAGCTGTAACTTCCCATCGCGCACACGTAAATGTCGGCAGTATCGGTTTCGGTATGGCCGGTCGAATGGCGCAGACGTACGCCGCTAATTTTCCCGGCATCCGTTTCGATCGCCTCGATCATTGCGCCATACTTGAACAACACACCTTGGGCGCGGCACAGCGCGGCGAGGTTCTGCGTGAACTTGAACGCATCGCCGGATTCGTCTGTTGGCGCGTAGGTGGCGCCGGCCAGGCGGTCGCGAATTTGATGCAATGCGGGCTCAATCGCAATCGCTTCATCCACCGTCTTGACGTCGCGTTCGATACCGTACCGGCGCAATAATATCGACGCCGATTTGCCTGCTTCAAAATCATCTTTATTGGTATAGAACTGCAGGATGCCGCGCGTCAGATGGTCGTACTCGATACCGGTTTCTTCGCGTAACTCCTGCAAGGCCAGCCGACTGTACAAACCGAGGTTGACCATCTCGCGGATGTTGTGACGAAAGCGCCAGGGCAGGCATTCGATCATGAAGCGCATACCCCACGACAGCTGGTGCCACTCAAACTTTGGGCGAAACAGCAGTGGTGCATCCTCTTGTGTGAGCCATTTCAGTACTTTGAATGGCGCGGAAGGATTTGCCCACGGCTCCGATTGCGAGACGGAAATCTGCGCGCCGTTGGCAAAGCTGGTTTCGAGCCCGGCACCTGGCTGCCGGTCAATCACCGTCACTTCATGGCCGCATTTGGCGAGGTACCAGGCGCTCGCGGTTCCCACGATACCGGCTCCCATCACGATGACCTTCATTTGCCGCTCCATTGCCAATAAACGTAAGAGGTGAATGTATATTGTGTCTTGACGATTACCACCCCGATTAACGCCGCGAAGTCTATGGCTTTGCGTTACCATTGTCAAAACTCACCGGCCATTTCCAATGCAAAAAGATCTGGATGCTTTTGTGCAAGCCGCATGCATGTTCGATCCGGCAGACTCCCTGTTGCCGTTCACCGTCGAAGGCGTGCTGGCAGGCTGGATGAAGCGTTCATTCGCCGAACACCTGCGCGAATGGCCTGAAGTTTTTTCGGTGCGGCCACGCGGTGTTGGCATGCTCGGTGATTTCGAGACGGCGGAGCATCGAAGCGTGGCGATAGCCGCAGTGGTTGAATCGCTCGCAACGGAGACGGTGATCAGCGGCTGGCGTGATGAATTGGTCACCGTCGCGGAAACCTTTTATTCGCCGCCACTGTTTCATATCGAGCGTGCCGCATCGCGCCACTTCGGCTTGACAATGCATGCGTCGCACCTGAACGGCCTTACGGTAAAAGACGGCGCGCTGCACATGTGGATTGCCAGACGCGCCGAAAATAAATCAGTCGATCCCGGCAAGTTGGATAATCTTGCCGCCGGACGCATTGCGCGTGGCATGTCGCCATTCGAAACGTTGGTGAAAGAGAGTTTTGAAGAGGCCGGGATTGCGCCGGCACTGGCGAAAACCGCCAATGGCGCAGGCGTGGTGCGCTGCAAGAGGGAAGTCGATGAGGGCATGCACCACGAACTCATGTTTGTACATGACATCCTCCTGCCCGAGAGCTTTGTGCCGCAAAATCAGGATGGAGAAGTGAGCGGTTTTCAATGCGTGCCGATGGCAGAAATGCTGGATCGTCTGGCTGGAAATCCGGATCTCTTCACGGTTGATTCAGTGCTGGTTGCACTCGACTGCCTCATCCGGCGCGGGGTTTTCACATCAGAGCGCAAGGATTATCTGGAAATCATTCACGCCTTGCGGCCATAGCCAGGGCGGTTTGAAAACTCAGCCACTGGCGCTGCTTTCAGGAACTTTATGTCTGAAACCCCCCGTCAATGCTTGATCTACGTGTATTTTCGCGCCTGATTACCGCTTGAGCACCTACGCTTTATTGCTCGTGATCAGCGCGGCGTTTCTTCACGCCGGATGGAACTATCTGTTGAAAAAATGTGGTGGCGGCATCGGCGTGCTGGCACTTTCCGCCATCGTCGCCACCGCCGTATTGACACCGTTCTCGCTCTACTTGATTTTCGCGAACAACTTTGCGTTCACGCCATTGATGCTCGGCGTCATCGTCGGTGGCGGCGTGTTGCACATGATTTACTACCTGCTGCTTGATCGCGCTTATCGGTCGGGCGGCGATTTGTCAGTGGTGTACCCGTTGGCGCGGGCGACCGGTCCACTCATCACAATCATCGTTGCAACCCTGATATTCGATGAGCGGATGTCTGCAATGGCCATTGCCGGTGCCGCCTTGATCGGTATTTCCGCATTGATGCTGACCGGCAACCCCGCCAAATTATTGCGTAAGGACGCGAGTACTGGCGCCGGATTTGCACTGCTGTGCGGTTGCATGATTGCTGCCTACACCGTGTGGGACAAGCAAGCGGTAGCGGTGCTGTTGATCCCGCCGATTGTATTCGACTGGGGTGCCAACCTCACGCGCATCACAATGCTCACGCCAATGGCAATGAAGCGCGAACCCGGTGCCATCAGTCGCGCCTGGCGGGACCATCGCAAAACGGTTATCGCCATCGGCGTGGTCAGCCCGCTATCCTATATTCTGGTGTTGACGGCGATGGTATTTACGCCCGTCAGCTATGTTGCCCCGACACGCGAGGTGTCGATCCTGTTTGCCGCGTTGCTCGGCGCGCATGCATTGAAGGAGGGCGACGCCACGCGCCGCACCATCGCCGCACTCGGCATGGTGCTGGGGGTAAGCGGGCTGGCGTTGGGTTGAAGGTGATTTGCGCAGTCAGTTCGGCAATCGCGTGGCCGGATAAAACCGTCGCAGTACTATAATGTTTTCATGAGCACTCCCTCCGGGCACATCAACACCACGTCGCACTGCGTGCACAGCGATACCGGCCACGCACCCCTGGCAGCGGAAAAGGC
>JBKJMK010000083.1:0-5825 GCA_046596005.1 Usitatibacteraceae bacterium
CAGTTTGCAACCGCCCGGCTCCGGTGCGAATGATGGGGTAGTCCTTGCCGATACGTTCCAGGCGGACGAGGTCGTCGTTGACGGGGGCAGACACAGTAAGTGAGCTAGAGCGTTGGGGCGAACGATGGTACGAATTCGCGCTGGATTCAATGAAGTAAGGATTATATGCGAGTCGTTACCATTGACGGTACCACCGCGCGTAACGCCGATAGCGCCGCAAGTTCGCTAGAGAAAGTCCTCGAAGTACGGTGACAAGCGGACAAAAAAACTGATGCCGATGATGGCCACAAACACACCAACGAATAGCATTAAAAAATCTCCGGATTGCGGCGTGGCCGCCAACAAGAAACCGTCCCGTAAATGCTGCATTACAGGAGTCAACGGATTCCAGGCGAACCAGTGCCGATAGGCTACTGGAATAGCCGTGACCGGATAAAGTACCGGGGTTAGAAACTGCAACATCATCAGCGCGGGCGCAACCACCTGCTCCACATCGCGAAGCAGCGTTTGGAGGGCAGCAAGAAAAGCCCCAACACCAACCGCGAGCAGGTAGAGCGTTGCAATGGCGAGCAGTGAATTTGGTAGTCCCGCCAGATGTAGCGTGGTGCCGGTAGCGGCGAGTAGCGCGAGTATCGCGATATAGCCTGCCAAGTGCACCAGAAACACACTGTTCACGGCCGCCAACACCAGCAGCAGATGCGGAAACGCAACTTTCTTCACCAGTGGCGCATTGGCTTGCACGCTTTGCATCGCGCGCATCACGCCATCAGCAAACATCATCCACGGCCACAACGCGATAGCGAGAAACACGATGTAACTGTCAGAAGACAGGTCACCCATTCGTTGCTGAAACAGATGCCCGAAGACGAACGAATAAATTGCCAGCAGCAGGAGCGGATTGGCAAGCGCCCAGACCAGCCCGAATGCGCTGCCGGCAAAGCGCGACAGAATTTCACGTTCGGTGAATCGAACCAGCAGCAACAGTGGTTGGGGGCCGGGGGCGATCAACGCTGAAGGCTAGAACTGTCTGGTTGGTGCGGCAGGCGCAGGCGGCGGCGGAATCTCCGGCAGCTTCGGCCGTATTTGAGCAAGCACATCCGTGTTCAATTTCGCGGTAGGGTCGCTGCGAATTTTTGTCAGATAACTTTCCACGATACGTTGCTTGTAAGTTTTGTCCGCTTCGGCCAGCATCTCCAGCTTCACATCTTCGAAAGTGGGACGATTGCGCGGCACCATTTTTAGCAAGCGCACGACGTGAACGCCGTACTCCGTCTGGACAAGTGTCGTCTCGCCTTCTTTGAGTTTTTCAAGCGCATTCGCGAAGCCGCGATCCAGATAGGAAAGCGGCGTCGGCCGGATGAAGCCGGCGTTAACCGTGGTGGACTCATCGTCGGAGTACTGTTTGGCGATCGCCTCGAGTTGCTCGCCAGCATCCACTTTGCCTTTTACCAGTTTGGCGCGTTCCATGGCGGCTTCGGGCGTGCGGTCCTTGGTTTTGATGAGGGTATGCCAGCTGGTGTATAGCGCTGGCCTTTCCAAGCCCTTCAGGCGCGTGAGATAAATCTCGCGCGCCAATGAGACGAGATCAATCTTGGGTGCGTTGGCTTCCAATTCTTCACGCCGATACTTTGAAAGCACTTTTTCGGTTTGATTGCGGATTTCCGCAGCAACCTTTGCATCATTCTGTAGCCCTGATTGCAAGGCTTCGGCGGACATGATCTTGCCGATCAGGATGTTCTCAACGACCGTGGCGACGCGCTGCTCGCTCAACAGAAATTCGAGCCGGTTCTCTTCGGGCAAGCGCGCAATTTCTGCGATCAAGTCTTCATATGTGACTTTAGCCCGCGAATTGGACATGAGCACAACATCAGGTTTCACCGGCGTTTGAGCATGAATGATTGGTGAAAACACAAATATTGCGCCGACCAGCAGGGTGCTGGAAATTTGGAGAATGCGTTTCATATGCGATGTGCGTATTGTGGGGCGATAAAAGAATTGCGGCCGACGGATGTCGGCCGCAATATAAACAAACTGCGCTACTTACAGTACCTGAATAATCCCGCCGCAATTTCCCGTGATGCAGGAGTCTGTCGTCGGCGAGCCGCCTATTGAGGCAGGACGTCCATCCTGGAAGCGAAGATTCATGTAATACGTATTGCCCTTGATCAGGCGACAGTAGGCGGCGGGCAGCGGTCCGGTGATGTTTGCCCAGTTGACGCTGTTACCGTTAAGACCGGTCTGATAACAAGAATCACGGGTTGCGCCCACGACCAGTTTTGACGTGTCGAAATCGCATGGTGCCGCGGTAATCGAGATGAAGGTGGGCCGTACGACTGCATTGGCAGCGTCGTTATAAATGAAGCCGCCCGACGCATCCACATTGCCGACGGTAAATTTGTAGCTCAGCGATTCGTTGGCCTGCATCACAAAGAAGTCAAACGCGTTCTTGCCCTTGTAGTCGGCGAGATCGATGTTGTGCTGCCACGAACGCGTAAGCGCCGGCGTCGTTGCGCAACGTGCTGGTGCCATCGCGTAGGCATTCACCTCTGGTCCGGCGCCGTTCATTCCCTGGTGACCCGGTGGAATGAGGAAAGCGGATTTGGACGGATTGGCAAGGAGCAGGCCTTCAATTGAAACATCACCTCCAACCGGAGGTGAGATCACCGTGAGGGCTGCTGACGTTGCAGTACCAGCACTTGTTGTCACCACGATGCTGGCGACGCCGAGAGGCGCGGTTGCGGGGATGGCTGTCGTGATCGAGGATGCACTACTGGTGGTAATGGCCGCATTTATACCAGCGATTGTCACTGACGCACCTGCCAGACCTGTCCCGCTAATGGTGACGACCGTGTTTGGCGCACCCGCAGACGGTGAAACGGTGCTGATCGTCGGGGGTGGTGGAGCCAGTACCGTGAAGCCAAAAGACGCGGGGGTGAAGGTTGGGACGGTGACAACCACATTGCCTGCGCCTACGGTAGCTGCCGAGGGAACCGTGGCGGTTATTACCGTTCCGGTGTTCGTGATATTAGCTGCTGCACCGCCGATGGTCACCGTCGCGCCACTGAAGCCCGATCCGCTGATGGTGACGGTAGAGCCACCTGCACCACTAGCCGGCGACACGGTGTTGATAACCGGTGCCGTCGCTGGCGGCGGCGCAAGGACGGTAAAAGCGAAACTCGCGGGCGCGAGTCCTGCAGCGGTAACGACCACACTGCCCGCGCCTACGGTCGCTGCCGACGGGACACTGGTTGTGATTGCCGAACCGGTATTGCCGATGACGCTGGCGGGGGCTCCGCCGATGGTGACGCTTGCGCCGTTTAAATTAGCGCCATTGATGGTGACCCCTACACCCGGCATGCCGCTGCCAGGCGAGACGGTTGAAATAGTGGGTGGCGAAGCAGGCGTGCCCGAACATCCGGCAGTGTTGATGTTGATGGTTCCGGCACCCAAGGTAACGGTAGCAGAGGCGCATGCTGCGCCATTAACATTGACGGTTTGTGCCTGACTTACACTGGCTGCAAGTCCGAAAAATAAAAGCGATGCGGTAATGAAGCTACGCGATCGGGAGGCAATGTTCATGAAATTCCTTTAGAGGTAAGTTTTTGGAGTAACGCGTACGTTCTCCATATATTATTTATATAAGAATTTTAGCAGACTATGTTCCCACATACCTGTGACAATGCGCAGTTAACTTTCACACAAAAGAAAGAAAAAGGGGCCTCGCAGCCCCTTTTTCTTGGTCGTTTCCGACATTACGATATTACTGGATGTTACGTGTGTACTTGTGCGGAATAACACCACCGTACGAAGAGGCAACGCCTGAATTCGTATAGTTGTGGAACATGGCACCGATCACTGGCAGACCGAAATGAACACCAGGAATTGCTACTGGTGCTACAGCCGAACCAGCAAGAGTTGCACTGGTAGGCGTCATGCTTTGCTGTGACTGACTAGGCAGCGTGGTTGCACCGAAGCCCAGGAAAGCCCAGCCATTCGGACCTTGCAACACGCGACGGCTAGCGGTTGCGAATGCAGCACCCGTGCTTACTGCACCGGTTGAAGCAAATGCGTCAGCTGCGCCTTGCAGACGGAAACTGTTGGTGGAACCCAACAAGCCAGTCGTGCCGAACTCTAGAACGTTAGCTTCCCAGCAAAGATTCTGCCCGACAGCCGCCGTTGCAGGAGGACGTGGCGATGGCAACAGGACACCAGGTGTCGTACCAAGTGATTGCTCTTCACGATTGAAAATGCCAAGCGTGTAGGCATCGCAGGCACCGGTTGCAGTGGCGTTGGCGAAGTTGTTGGAAAACGGACGGTTAGGCGTACCAGTACCTACACCGATGTTATCGCGTTTGGTTGGCATCGTGATGACCCAATCGGTCTTGGACACAGAGCCAGCGTCAGTCACGAACTCGTTGATGATGGTATCGCGCATGAATACTGCCGAAACCGCTTCACGCGATGTTGGCCATACAGCACGGACCACACCAGCCGAACCTGCACTTGCAGGGTTGCCGGTAACAAACACCTGGCTGACCGTATCAATACCGGTTTGCAGTGAGATCGAAGGCGTTGTTACACCGGAAGCAGAGTACGGAACGTTGCCTGGTGCTGGAACTGCAGGTGCCCACCAGCCGTCAAGTACGGTTACGTCATAGGTGTAGTTGGTACCACCAGCAGAATTGATGATGCTGGCACGACCGGTAAGACCGCCAGCCGGCGAAGCCAGATAGGTGGTACCTGGGAACTTGACAACAGGCGTCGCAGCAGTTGACAGGCCGTCATAGGCGTCGAGTGCGGCACAGTTGGCGGGAACACCAGCGGAGTTGTGCTTGATGTAGCCGGTCAACGTTGCATCGGTAACGATACCCATCTCGATCACTTCGATGTAGCCCTCACGGGTACGATCAAGTGTGTTCAACGTCGCGTTATCCACGTTTGAACCAGTGTACTGGTAGTTCTTGAACGAATTGAGCGGCAAGCCCAGGCCATCTAAGCGGAGCGCGCCGGTTGTACCGCCGAACAGGTCGCTAGGGGTAACGCAGGAATTGTCGCCTGTCTCAAGCCGGGCACCATCCGCGGTTGGCAGAATCACGCCAGTCCAGACGTCTTGCGGGGACAGGAACAAGTTAAAGTCAAGTACCTCACGGCTATTCTTGCCCTCGAGGAAGCGGACTTTGACGGCTTTCGTCAGACTCGTCGTGTTAACGATGGACATCGCCGTGACGTTGTTATTACGAACCGTGTAGTACGGGTAAATTACGACTTGCCCGAGACCGTCCGGGTTGATATGCACTGCATTAGCGGTACCGGCAGCGCCTAGCGCTCCCAAACCCGCCAAAACGGCTGCGTGCAAAGATTTCTTTTTGAACGTATTCATTTTTTAAAATACTCCTTTTAGATATTAAAGTGATCACTTTAGAAGCTACAACACTACAAGTTTATACCAGCTAAAACCATTTTTCAAACTTTTTTGTTGGTATACCGTACACCTGAATTTCGCCGCGCGCTCAGCCTTGGTACACAAACCACCACTTGCCCGCATCCAGAATCCACGTTTCTTTAACCGGATTGGTGAACTTAACGCCTTCTACTGTCATATCCACCGATACCGTTACTTCGCATGTTTCTGCTGAACAAGACGCCTCTATTACCTTGGCGCCCCGCCAAAAACCCGCATTCACCCGTGGGCGATAGTCCTCCAGCGACATCAGCGAACGCCCTCCGGGGCTAATAAACTGATACGCCACATCCATGTCCCGCTTCAACAGCGCGTTCCAGCGTTGCTGCGCGCGTGCGCTAACTATTTGCGATACTGTAACTGC
>JBKJMK010000046.1:0-5969 GCA_046596005.1 Usitatibacteraceae bacterium
GGCAGCAAGGTGTAGCTGACGCTACGACCGACCGTTCCAGCTTGGTTCAGAACAAACCAGTCCCCCGATGCGACGCCATGGCCGTTGATCAGGGTTTGCGTCAGGCTGGGATTGGTACCGCGCAGGCTGACGCGATCATTTTCATCGAAGCCGCCCTCGGTGGCACCGGCGGGGCTGATGGTGACGCCCGGCACGCGCTGCAATGAATCGGCCACATTCTTGTCGGGCATCTTGCCGATATCTTCGGCGGTGATCACATCGACGTGTGACTCCGCGTTGCGTTTGACGTCTAGCGATCTCTCCAGTGCGGCGCGAATCCCCGTGACAACTACCGCCTCCAACGCCTGCTTTTTGTCTACTGCTTTGTCCGGTTCTTTCGTGTTTGCCTGCTGCGCGTACGCCGGGAAAGCGGCGCTCAACACAGCGAAAGCAACTGCCGTGGCGATTGGTGTCTCTTTGAATTTCATGACTGCCTCCAGTTTTGGCCGCCCGTCTTTAGTACGGCCTGTTATCACCCAGGATCCCGGCTGTTCGCGCCACCTAGCTACAGACGACCCGCGCTGACCCCAACAATACAACGCTGCAAAACCAATGCCATGCCAATATACTACCATTGCGTGCCAATATGCTACCATTTTTTTAAAATAAATGTTATCCTGTTGCCAGAATCACACACACCTTCCGGCCGCTATATCGCTATATGGAACGGTTATTGATGATGAACTGTATCGACAATTCTGCATTTTAATTGGTATTGTATTGGTTTTATGTAATTTATCCCTAGCCCGCCAAAATGGGTGCACTATCAATACCGCATGGGAAACAGCCGAATGACCTCACTAGCCGACGTTTTGCCGCCGCTGGATCCAAACAGCAGCCTTCCGCTGTATCAACAGTTGCAGCGCGCCATTCGCGACGCAATTGAGAACCGCGTCCTGGGGCCCGACGACGCGCTTCCTGCCGAGCGGCAGATCGCGATCGACCTGTCGGTATCGCGCATTACCGTGCGCAAGGCGATCGAGGGACTGGTTGAGGAGGGTTTGCTGGTGCGCCGTCAGGGTTCCGGAAATTTTGTCTCGGCGCGTATCGAGAAAAATTTCGCCAAGCTGACCTCGTTTTCCGAGGACATGCGCGCGCGCGGACGCAAACCGCACAGCGTATGGCTGAAAAAAACTGAGGGTACGGTATCACCGGAAGAGGCGCTGACGCTGGGGCTCAGCCCCGGCACACCGGTCTATCGTTTCCATCGCATCCGCTATGCCGATGACGCTCCAATGTCGGTCGAACTCGCAACCGTCGTCGCATCCTGCCTGCCGTCGCTGGCCGCCGTCGACACCTCGTTATATGAGGCGCTCGAACGGGCCGGCAATCGTCCCGTCCGCGCCTTGCAACGCCTGCGTGCCTTGCTGCTCAATGCCGAACAGGCCAAACTGCTCAATGCGCGTGAAGGCGACGCAGGATTGCTGGCGGAACGCCTTGGCTTTCTCCGCGATGGTCGCGCGGTCGAATTTTCGCAGTCTTTTTACCGCGGCGACACCTATGATTTTGTTGCTGAACTAAGCGCGCCATGACGATTCGCCCGGATATTTCATCCAAACCCGCAAGCAGAAAGCCGAATATGCCGGAAACCGAAATCAAGCGGGTCGATCCTGAAACCACCCACATGTTCCGCGAGGCAGCGGAGGCCGCGAATGCGGTGCGCGCGCAATATGAGACCAATCATCCGCTCGCCCTTGCGCTGGGCAGCACGCTGCGCTCACTGGCACCGCGTGCTGTCGTCACCTGTGCGCGCGGCAGTTCCGATCACGCCGCAACCTTCGCCAAATACCTGATTGAAACGCGCCTCGGCATACTTACGTCGTCTGCTTCACCCTCGGTAAGCTCCGTCTATGGTGTCAAACAGGACTTGCGCGACTGCGTGTTTCTGGCGATATCGCAGTCTGGTCGCAGTCCCGATCTGGTGGCAACTGCGCGCGCGGCGAAAACAGCTGGTGCCACTGTCATCGCGCTGGTCAATACCGACAATGCGCCGCTTGCTGATGTAGCGGACTACTTGTTTCCGCTTTGTGCTGGGACAGAACAAAGCGTTGCCGCGACCAAGTCCTATATCGCCTCGCTGGCGGCGATTGTTCATCTGGTTGCGGCGTGGAACGCTGACAACATTCTCCTCGATGCCCTGAAATCGGCACCGGATGCGCTGGCAAGCGCCTGGCAGCTTGACTGGGGTGCCGCCATGCCCACACTGCGCAACACCAATCATCTTTACGTGATCGGACGCGGCGTGGGTCTGGGCGTCGCCCAGGAGGCTGCGCTCAAATGCAAGGAAACCTGCCGACTGCACGCAGAAGCGTTCAGCGGTGCCGAGGTGCGCCACGGTCCACAGGCACTTCTGCAGGCCAATTTTCCAGCGTTGCTGCTCACGCAGGACGATGAAACACGTCCCGACCTCGAAGCGCTTGCGCACGAACTGGTCGCGCGCGGCGTGAATGTGATGATTGCCGGCAGGTCATTGACCGGTGCAACGATTCTGCCGACGATACCGGCACATCCAGTCATCCAGCCGCTCTTGCTCGCACAGAGCTTTTACAAGCTCGCCAACGCACTATCGATCGCGAGAGGCTGCGATCCGGATCGACCACCTCATTTACGCAAAATTACGGAAACGCGCTAATGATCGAGGCATTAATCCATGGACGAATACTCTGCGACGAAGGGCTGGTCACTGACCGCGTCGTCCTGATCGAGGCTGATCGCATTCTCGACGTCGTCGCGCCAGACGATCCGCGCTGCGCAACTGCCCTATGCCGCGATCTGAAGGGCGATTTGCTACTTCCCGGCTTCATTGATGTTCAGGTGAACGGCGGCGGCGGTGTGCTGTTCAATGATGACCCCAGCATGGCCACCATACGCACAATGGCGGAGGCACACCGCCGCTTTGGCACCACCAGCTTTTTACCCACCTTGATTAGTGACGACCTTTCCGTGGTCGCCCGCGCAATCGATGCGGTTCGTAACGCAATGACAAACAAAATACCCGGCGTCATTGGTGTGCACCTCGAAGGGCCATTTCTGAACGAGGCACGCAAGGGTACGCACGATGCGGCTAAGTTTCGTCACCTGGATGGCGAGGCGGTGGCGCTTTTGTCGTCGCTCAAAATCGGCCGGACGCTGGTGACACTCGCGCCCGAGATGACGACAGCGGAGATGATTGCGTCGCTCGCGGCAAACGGCGTCCTGATTTCCGCCGGACATACCAACGCCACTTATCCAGTAATCGAAGATGCCCTGCGGCACGGCATCACCGGATTTACGCATTTGTTCAATGCCATGTCACCGTTGGGCAGCCGCGATCCCGGTGTCGTGGGCGCTGCCTTGCATGACGCAAACAGCTGGTGCGGCATCATTGTCGATGGCCATCATGTGTCGCCGGTCGTTTTGCAGATAGCGCTGCGTTGCAAACGACACGACCGTTTCATGCTGGTGACCGACGCGATGCCGAGCGTCGGCACCACACAAGGCTCGTTCCTGCTGCAGGGCAAGAAGATCCTTGTTCGCGACGGCAAGTGCGTTGACGAGAATGGTACGTTATCCGGTTCCGCAATCGATATGGCCAGCGCGGTGCGCAATGCCGTTGCGATGCTCGGCATCGACCTTCCGCAGGCAGCACGCATGGCAAGTACCTACCCGGCAGAATTCCTGGGACTCGAACATGAGCTTGGACGGATTGCACCCGGTTATCGCGCAAACCTGGTCTTGGCCGACGAGCAATTGAACGTGCTCGATACCTGGATTGATGGGCAAAGCGCCTCTGCCGGAGAACCCTTAGCGCCTGTGCCGGATCCTGGATCGGCCTGGTGAACCTCAGTTGGCACGATCAAGTAGATAAAGGTAGCCAAGTTCTTTCTGAATCGCAACGCGCGAACCCATTAGCGCGGCACGCATCAGAAAATCGGTCACCTTTTCGGGGTCATGCAAGGCGAGTTCGAGCTTGCCGTAAGCGACCACTGCCGTCACGCAGCCCTAGTCGATTTCAAGCGCCTGTGACAGTGCCTTTCGTGCACCAAGCCAATTTTTCGCTCCGAAGTGCCCGACAGCACTCCGCATCGGAATGCCATGCTCGCGCCCGAGCCACCGCCTTGCTCGGCACCTGAACAAAACACCGTCCTTGACGGCGATACAATTTGGTATTAAAGTGGTTTTAAGTTAAATTTTGCATGCGCAGGCATCGCGCAAACTGACAGACTACGACATGACCAAGCGCCCCTGCGAAATTCCCGAATCAGAAGCGCCATTGCGCCACCGCCGCTCTATCGCCCGAGAGCGGGCGGCAGCTTGAACAAACACAGGGTGGCAGAGTTGAAACCCAATGCGAGCGACGCATCGCCGCTGTATTTGCAACTTGCGCGCAAACTCGCGGCGGCTGTGCGCAACGGCCGTTACAAGGCGCACGAGGCATTGCCATCTGAGCGTTTGCTGTCCGAATACCTGGGCGTCTCGCGTGTAACCGCACGCAACGCGATTGAACAATTGGTTCAGCAGGGACTAATCGTGCGCCGTCGCGGATCGGGCAACTACATCGCTCCTCACCTGGAGCAACCGTTATCGCGCCTGACCAGCTTTTCGGAGGAGTTGCAACGCCGTGGCTATGCGCCGAGTTCAAAGTGGCTGGTGCGCGCGATCTCGCGCGCCACACCGGAAGAATTGGCCGGCCTCGGTCTCTCGCCAAAAGGACGCGCCGTCAAGGTTGCGCGCCTGGCGCGCCTGCGCCTCGCTGATGATATCGGGATGGCTTATGAAGCAACCGTTCTGCCGCTAGGGGTGTTGCCAAATCCCGAAGCCGTCGAGGGATCCTTGTACGAATATCTGGATGGCATCGGTATGGCACCGGTGCGAGCGTTGCAACATATCCGCGCTGCCAACTCCCCAAAATGGCTGGCCGATTTATTGGGCGTGCCTGACGGCCACGCAGTCCTCGACATTACGCGTACCGGTTTTCTGGCGTCCGGACAAGTAATTGAACTTACCCACTCCTATTCGCGCAGCGATTATTACGATTTCGTTGCCGAGATGAAGCGTGAATAGCGACATGCTGAAAACCGAATCGCCCAGCCTCGACCACACGCGGCTCGATGAATACAGCGTCGGTGATCTGGTGAATGCGTTCGCGGATGACCAGTTGGTGGCGGTCAACGCCGTGCGTGCCGCGCGCGAACAAATTGCCGCTGCGGTGTCTGCCGCGGTGCCGCGGCTCGAACGTGGTGGACGTCTAATTTATGTCGGCGCCGGCACTTCCGGTCGCCTCGGCTTGCTCGACAGCGTCGAACTCTATCCCACTTTTTCCTGGCCTCAGGAGCGCGCCATTGCGCTGCTGGCGGGCGGACAGGAAGCCGTGTATCAGGCGGTCGAAGGTGCCGAGGATCGGACCGAGCAGGGTGTGATCGATTTGAACGCGATCGGCCCGGGGCCGAACGACGTGGTCATCGCGCTCGCGGCCGCCGGCACCACGCCTTACACGCTGGGCGCCATGCGCGCTGCGCGCGCAGCCGGTACGCTCACGATCGGCATCGCCAACAATCCCGATGCGCCGTTGACGCGTGAAGCCGAATTCGGCATCACCCTCGACACCGGATCGGAACTCATTTCCGGGAGCACGCGATTGAAAGCCGGCACCGCGCAGAAAATCACGCTGAATACTTTTTCAAGTGCCGTGATGGTGCGGCTGAACAAGGTATATGGAAATCTTATGGTGGATCTCAAGCCGACCAACGCAAAGCTGGTGCGACGCGCAATCCGCCTGACGATGCTGGCCACCGGCTGCGATGAGGCCCTCGCCCAAACGACGCTCGAAGGATGTCGCTTCCAGATCAAGGTGGCAATCGTCGCCATCGTCAAGAAAGTTGCTATTGCCGAGGCGGAGGCAAGGCTCGCAATGGCAAACGGCAGTGTGCGACGTGCGATGGCGGATAGTC
>JBKJMK010000181.1:0-15505 GCA_046596005.1 Usitatibacteraceae bacterium
CCGCCGCCTACCACCAACAGCTTGTTTCGCAGCATCCTAAGTTCGTCGCGTAGCTCGGCAGCTTTCTCAAACTCCAGATTCCGTGCCGCAGCAACCATCTCGCGTTCCAGCCGTTTGATATTTGTTTCCAGCTGTTTTACGCTTAATACATCATAACGTTGTCGATCCTGCGCCGCTTTTCTCTCGGTCGCCAACGTGGAACGCCGGTCGTCCAGATCGTAAACACCATCGATCATGTCTTTGATCCCCTTCGAGACCGATCTGGGCACGATGCCATTGGCCTTGTTAAATGCAATCTGCGTTGCCCGCCGTCGATTGGTCTCGCCGATCGCATTGCGCATGGAGTTCGTTTCTTTATCGGCGTAGAGAATGGCGGTGCCGTTGATGTGGCGCGCGGCACGGCCAATTGTTTGAATCAATGATCGCGTACTGCGCAGAAAGCCTTCTTTATCCGCATCGAGAATTGCCACCAGCGAGACTTCGGGAATATCCAACCCTTCGCGCAACAGATTAATACCGACCAGCACATCGAACAGGCCTGCTCTCAAATCGCGAATAATTTGCACGCGCTCGACCGTATCAATATCCGAATGCAGATAGCGCACTTTAATGCCGTTTTCAGCAAGGTAATCGGTCAAATCCTCAGCCATGCGCTTGGTCAGCGTGGTCACCAGCACACGCTCCTGATTGACCACGCGCTTGTTCACTTCGGAAAGCAAATCATCGACCTGCGTAGACGCGGGGCGCACGTGCAAAATGGGATCGACCAGGCCGGTCGGACGCACCAGTTGCTCGACAACCTGGCCGGTGTGCGCCGCTTCGTAATCGGCGGGTGTCGCCGAAACAAACACGGTCTGTCGCATCATTGCCTCGAATTCGTCGAAGCGCAGCGGACGATTGTCCATCGCCGATGGCAACCGAAAACCATAATCGACCAGATTTTCTTTGCGCGCCCGATCACCTTTGTACATACCACCGACCTGCGGGATCGTTACATGACTTTCGTCGATCACCATCAACGCATTCTTCGGCAAATAGTCGACCAGTGTCGGTGGCGGCTCGCCGGCTTTACGTCCGCTCATGTGCCGCGAATAATTTTCGATGCCTTTGCAAAAGCCGATTTCATTCAACATTTCCAGATCGAAGGTCGTACGCTGTTGTATGCGTTGTGCTTCAAGCAACTTGTTTTCGTTCGAGAAGTATTCGATTCGTTCACGCAGCTCGATCTTGATGCCCTCAAGCGCGTTCAATACAGTGCTGCGCGGCGTCACATAGTGGCTCTTCGCGTAGACAGTAAAGCGCGGCAGGGTTTGGATGGTGTGGCCGGTCAATGGATCGAACAGCGTCAGCGCATCAATTTCGTCGTCGAACATTGAAATTCGCAATGCTGCTTCGGCACTTTCTGCGGGATAAACATCGATCGAATCCCCTCGCACGCGAAACGTACCACGCTTGAAATCGATTTCAGAACGCGCGTATTGCATCGCGATCAACTGGCGAATCATTTCCTGCGGGGCCATTTTGTCACCGGTACGTACCAGCATCCGCATTGCATAGTAGTCGGCAGGGTCACCGATGCCATAGATGCAAGACACCGTTGCGACGATAATCGCGTCCTGCCGCTCCAATAGCGACTTGGTGGCGGAGAGCCGCATCTGCTCGATGTGTTCATTGATTGCGGAATCTTTTTCGATGAACAGATCACGCGACGGCACGTACGCTTCAGGCTGATAGTAATCGTAGTAAGAAACGAAATACTCGACCGCGTTCTCGGGGAAGAACTCCTTCATCTCCGCATACAACTGTGCAGCCAGCGTTTTGTTAGGTGCCATCACCAGCGCAGGACGGCCGAGCTGCGCAATCACATTTGCCATCGTGTACGTCTTGCCCGATCCGGTAACACCCAGCAAGGTCTGAAACGCGAGACCGTCGTTGATGCCTTCGACAAGTTTCGCGATCGCCTGCGGCTGATCGCCTGCTGGCGGAAAGGGTTGGTTCAGCTTGTAAGGCGAATTGGGAAAGGCAATGATCGGCATAACATCGGGTTTCGATTGGAGTACGAAGGGCAATCGAAAATTTTAGCAGTGCCGCAGTGCGCAGCGCGAGTTTATTTGCGATTTGACACTTGCGCCGCGTCGACGGTAAGGACGAACTCAAGTACTGGCGCGGATTGCAAGGCTTTTATAGCCTGCGATGCGCGCCAGTGCTTGCTTCTGACATATTGGCGCTGCAGTTTTAAAAGGTCACTTGTACACCCGCTTTGATTCCACGCCCTGGCAGCGGGGCCAGTCCGCGAACCGTGTCGATCGACGACGCATTGAATGCCTTGCGGTTGCCGATGTTATTCGCTTTCAGGAATAGCAGCGCTGACCCATTCGCGAGCTTGGCAGTGTATGAAATCGCTGCATGCACAAGCGTATGACTTTCCGTTGCGCCCAGCAGATCGTTGGCCGGAACACGGTTCTGTTTCGCGCTGTATGCAACTTCCGCCCTCGCTGTCCACCCGCCACGCGCAAACAATCCTGCCGTGCCAAAGCGCAACGGCGGAATACGCGGTAGCGGTTCGGCGTTGGTCAGATCCTGCGCACGCGTGAAATCAGTCTTCAGTTCCAGATCGAACGTGTAGGGTTGTTCGATCAGACGGAATTTGGCTTCGGCCTCAAAGCCTGTGAGGCGGGCTTTCACACCCTGATAGCGAAACTCGGGAAGGATCTTGGCAGCGCAAGCGGATTCGATCGAGTTGCCGTCGCCACAATCGATAACAGCCGTATTGCCGTCAACATCGCGATCCACGCCGGTACGACGCAATGCGATGAAGTTGTCGAACCGATTGGCGAATACACCGAGTCGTGCCGAAGACTTGCCGGATGCCCCCCATTTCCACTGCATACCAAAATCGAGCGCGGTCGATTTTTCCCGTTGCAGATTGATGTCACCGACCTCGTACGCAGCGGTAGCGATGTGCGGTCCGTCTGCGTACAACTCGTAAAACGCCGGGCCACGTTGGCTGCGGGCGATGTTGCCGGTAAAACTGGCAGCGGAATCCAGCTTGAACACAACACCGGCAGAAATGCTGTTCAAATTGAAGGCCCTTTCGGATGTGACACCGAACCGGAGAATGCCGGTATCACCCTCACCCGCCGACTGTACGCGGGTCTTTTCCGCGCGCGCACCAAGTGAGAACTTCCAGGCGCCGTCGGCGATTTCTTCATAGGCAAATACCGCGTGATTGCGGGTTTTGGTAGCCGGCACAAAAGCTTCCTCGCCGAGTGCCGCGAATCGGAAGTTCTCACCCTGCACGCCAATCACGCCAGAAAGTGACCCAAACTTGGCGTGCTTCGCTTCGACGCGAAAGTCACTACCTTTGTTGGTGAACTGTGTACCAACGATAGCGCCTTCGAACTCGGTGTGCTTATAGTCAGTGCGGCCACCGCGAACGTTTACGCTTTCCAGGATCGATCCCAGTTGGGCGATTTCAGCCTCGAAAGTCGTGCGCGTCTGCTTCATGTCGATGGTGACATCAGCTTCCGCAACCGTGCCGTAGCGTGTGCTGTATTCGGACCGTGAGATGCCGGCATAGCCTCGATCAAATGTGAGCGAACCACCCAGCGCGCCACCCTTGCTGCGACCGGCGGAATTGACAATGCGATTGCCCAGACCTGCCGATTGCGGCACTTTATAGTCGTCTGTATCGCGATGAAAGCCGTCGGCATGGAACGCTAATTGGCCGCCGCCACTCTCCAGCAATGCGGAGTAACCGCGTTCGTTTTCTGCACCGCCAAAGCGCGTCTCGACTGCACCGCCCAGCCCCTTAATTGCCTCACGCGGAATGCGGTTGTCGATGACGTTGACCACGCCACCGATTGCTGTGCCGCCATACAAAAGCGCAGCTGGCCCGCGTAACACTTCGATGCGTTCGATGGCTAGTGGATCAAGCGCCGGATTGTGATCCGGGCTTACGCTCGAGGCATCAAAAGATGCGCCAGAATTACTGAGGATGCGCACCCGATCACCATCCAGTCCGCGAATCACCGGACGCCCGGCATTTGTGCCAAAGAAGGAGTTTGCGACGCCAGGTATGCCGTTGAGCGTATCGCCGAGCGTCGCGCCACGTTTTAATACCAGTTCCGGTCCGGCCAATACCGAAACGGGAACGACTGCATCTGCATCCTTGAGCGGATTACCAGTGACAACAATGGTGTCAAGTTTCTTGGGTTCTACCGCAGCGAATGAGGTGTCATTTGTCGTTTGGGCAGACACACCCGCTGCAAATAATAGCGCAGGGGTCGACGCGAAAAAGCTAGTCTTGATCATGATGAAAATTCCAATCGCAAAAGCACAGGAAGCAGGTCGCCGCGCAACCGGGCGCGGGACTACTAAAAATAATCGTGCTTTAGATGCGCGGAGGGGCGCGGGCGAGAAATTGCCTTAACGGCGTTGCAGCGGGCGTGGGCGGAAGGCTGCCAGAAACTCTAATGGCAGGAGGCAATACTGCGGGGATGGTGGGTAAACCGTAACCTGCGTGGCTATCGAGGGCAAACGCCGCGTTCCAATCGTCGCAGCCTAAGCCTTGCTCGTGGCCAAACAAAATAGAAAATACGTATGTGTCGCTGGTGCGGGCCGATGCGCCTGCCGCTGCAACGGTTGTATACGCACTCTTTGCGTGCGCAACCGCGTGCATAGGTACGACCAGCAACGAAGCCACTTGGGCGATGAGCAGCAGCAGCGCCACCAGGCGCGGGCGAAGTGAGCGGCTGTTTTGGATCAATTGGCGGGGGGAGATGGTCAACATAGTGTCGGAAGACTGCGGCTGGTTGCACACGCTGTTGCAACACTGTAGCACGAAAGGTGCCTGTCAAAAACAGTCGAACGTATCAAGTGAATCACTGCCAGGTGCGACTTTTTTCAGACTTTTTTATGAAAATCCAACCAGCGTCAGCTTTCCGAAGTGACTGCCGCACAAAGTAAAAATCAGTCTTTGAATTTATAGTGCGTTTCGTTCAAGTACGCGGCAATTGCCGCCTCGTCTTCCGGAAACAATCCGAGATTCAGGTCGCTATTACATCGCGCCACTTGCGGGAGCAATTTGTTCTTTGTTGTCACACGCCGGTCTTTGCGCAAGTAGATGGCCGATCCATCGCCACCAACTTTATTTTTATGGCACGACTCGCATTTGGCATCGGCAATCAGCTTCCGGGCATTTTCGTGCGCCACAGTATTTGAATCCGGCGCGGCCATCGCCATCGTCGCCATCGTGAAGGCTAAGGTGCCAAGCTGGCGGAGAAGGCGTTGGAAACTGACGCGCATGACGACCTCGTTCGACGCAAGCATTGATTATACTGCGCCGTGTCGATTCCCGGATGCAAAAAGCCAGTTTTACATTGACCAGAACAGCTGAAAACGGTTAAAATATTGGTCTTGTTTGAACATTAAACGGCGATTCCCTGATAGCTCAGCCGGTAGAGCGACGGACTGTTAATCCGCAGGTCCCTGGTTCGAATCCAGGTCGGGGAGCCAAAAATTCAATGACTTAGCCCACTTTCTAAGTGGGCTTTTTCATTTTCAATGTAGCACCTGTAGTTTCCCCGTAAATGTGGAGCGTTTCTTATGCACGAAATCATGCAATACCTCAGAAAAAATGGCCAGCGGCTCGACTCAGAAATTGCGGCTGCAGTCCATATGCCTCTAGTAAAGGTGCGTAGTTTGTTGTCAGACCTGTCAGCACAAGGAGAAATTTCCAAGTGCAGCTTCACGCGCTTCGACGGGGGCAAGAAAGTTGAAGGCGTGCTTTGTCGGGTTGCAGGTTATGTTCCGCCAAAAAGCCCTGGTCGGAAACCAGGCTCTTGATTGGCTGAATTTCGCTTTGTTTGGTCAGTTTTCACTGGCCAAACTGAAGTCTATTTCGGCGTGCGTGTCTGATATTTTGGCGCGCTCAGTTTTGATTTTGCTTCATTGAACGCGGCATCGAAGTAAGCTCCGTAAAACTCAGGGATCATCGAGCCCACCAACGGTTGGGCGAGAAGTGCGCCCTCTGCACTGAAAAAAAACACCACTGGCGCGATATTGGCTTTGTGGTGCCGTGCAAATTCTCCGTGCGTAATATCTTTGCCATCAAAATCGCGCAGGCGGTTTCGGCCACTGACTTCCACCTGACGAATTATCGGCTTTGGACCGCCGATTTCGTCACGCAACAAGGGCAGCAAATGGTAACGACGCACCACTTCGCAGTGCGGACAACCTGCCAAGCTAACCAGAACAATCACGGGAACACCGGATCGCGCAGCACTTTTCCCATCCGACGCCAGGTCCCTTGCTTCGGTCAGGGACGTCTCGGCCGCCGCGCTGATCGCGCATGCGAGTAACAGCGCGACGGTTGCAGCGCCACGCGCACAGCGCACAAGACACTTCAAGGCCGCACCGAAGCCCCTCATTTCTTCGCCAGAGATTCTTTTTCCATTAGCAGATAAGTCCCGTAGGCATTGATGCGATTGGCTGCTTCGAATGCAGGCACGTTGGTGAAACTGCTCCAATCTGTTTGTGCGTAAGCCTCGTCAAACGGTATGAAATCATCAACCGCCTTGCCCATGGTTTTGCGCAGATAAATGAGGTAATCGCGCGTCATTGCCAGATCTGCCTCGGGCTTATGCGATGGCTTGCCGTGCCCGGCAACCATGATCTTTGGCCGCAATTCAAGCAATGTTGAAAAAGTCTGCAGCCAACGTTTACTGTCTGCACCGCCGACAAACGGGATACGTCCCGTAAATAAAATATCGCCAGTAAAAATGACGCCGGACGTACCGACCACGACGATAACGTCTTCCGGTGAATGTGCAGGCCCCATATGAATGATGTTGAACTGCGTCGCGCCCATTCTGAAGCCAGCATTGCCGTTCAGCCATTTATCAGCCGCAATCAATTGTGTCTTTTCATCTACCCATGGCGCCAGATCCTCGCGACGCTGCGCCAGGCGGGCAGCACCCTCAGATCCCTCAAGATACTCGCGCGCAGCGGCATGCGCCCATACTTGCGCACCCGCTTTTTTGAAAGCCTGCAACCCATAAAAATGGTCTGCATGATAGTGGGTGATGATGACTGTTCGTATGGGTTTGTCGGTGATTTTTCGAATCGCGTTCACCAGCGCTTGACCCAGGGCCGACGTGCCGAGCGCATCGATCACTACCACTCCGTCGCTGGTCACCACAAATCCGGCATTGGAATTAAAGCCACGATTTTCCTGCGACGCGACCCCGGGTTTGCCTTGCACCATGTATACGTCGGGCGAAATTTTTTGCGGTATCAGTACGGGAACTTTCGCACCAGACGCATCTAGCAAGCTTGACCATGCCACAACTACCGTCAACAAGAACCGTGTATATCGCGCATTACGCCAGGCGATCATGCAATCTCCGCGTTACCTTTCATGCCAATCAGTTTCGGCAGGTTTAGTCTCTTGGGCTTGATCGTTTTCCTGTCACGCAGGTACGCCGCCATAAGGTCCCAGATCGGCTCGCCCGATGCACCTTCAGCAACTGGTGCCCAGCCCGCAACTTTGTATTTTTTTGCTGCATCGACTGGCCGACCCTTGAGGATCATGCCGCTGATCCGGCTGCCCATCTTGCCATTGGGATCGCATGTGTAGGCAAGGCCGCCGACCCTCACCATGTCTCCACCTTGCTGATAGTATGGATCGGGATTAAACAGGTTATCGGCCACATCTTCAAGAATGGTCTTGATCGTTTCGCCGGTGAGTTCGTTTACCGTAGTGTGGGGGTAGGTGATGGCCGTCTGGTCCATCAGATGCTCCATGGTAATGACCTGCCCCGGCAACAACGATGTGCCCCAGCGAAAGCCTGGCGAGAACGCGATCTCTGCGCCCTTCACTTCCATGAGGCCATCAAGAATTAATTGATCGATCGTGCCATTGAAATTACCACGCCGGTAGAGAAGCCCTTCGGTGACAGCCAGTTTCTCGCCGAGCTTCGCTTCAAAAGGCGCGCGCATTTTTGTTATCAACGACGCCATATTCTTATCAGCGGGCAGCAGGTTCGAAAAAACTGGCATGAGGCGATACCTGAAGTCAGCGATTTTGCCGTTCCTCACGTCAAAATCGAGCACGCCAAGAAACTTGCCATTGGAACCTGCATTGGTAACCAGCGTCGCGCCGTGACGATTTTTTACGGATATAGGCTTCGGCACACCGTCATGGGTGTGTCCGCCAAGAATCGCGTCAATACCAGTCACGCGCGAGGCCAGTTTCAGATCGACGTCCATACCGTTGTGCGAGAGCAGCACCACCACCGCAGCACCTTTGCCGCGCACTTCATCGACCGTTTTTTGCATCTCCGCTTCCTTGATGCCGAAACTCCATTCCGGCGTAAAGTAGCGCGGGTTGGCGATCGGCGTATAGGGAAACGCCTGGCCAATAATTGCCACCGGCACGCCATTCATTTCTTTCATCACGTAAGGTGCAAATACAAGGTCACCGAAATCGGTGGTCTGAATGTTTTGCGCGATGAAATCAACCTTGCCCTTGAAATCTGTCTCGACAATTTCCTTGACGCGCTTGTCGCCCAAGGTAAATTCCCAGTGACCGGTCATCACGTTGACGCCGAGCTCAAGCGCCGCATCCACCATGTCTTGTCCCTGGGTCCACAGTGCCGTTGCCGAGCCCTGCCAGGTATCGCCACCGTCGAGCAACAACGCACCCGGACGACCCGCCTTCAGTTGCTTCACCAGCGTGGCGAGGTGCGCAAAGCCACCGACCTTGCCGTACTTGCGTGCAGCCTTGTCAAAATCGAGGTAGGTGAATGCATGCGCTTCGGCGCTAGCGGGCTTAATACCGAAATGTTTCAATAATTTTTCGCCAACCAGATGCGGCGGCTGACCCATCGAACCAGCGATGCCGATATTGACATCGGGCTCGCGAAAATGGATCGGCTTCAATTGCGCATGGCAGTCGGTCATGTGCAAAAAATGCACATTGCCGAACCGGGGCAAATCGTACATCGCGCTGATCAAACCGTTTGCGGCAAACGACTCGCGTTGGTCGAGCGCGAATCCGCCGGCACTTGCAACGGCCAGCAGATGCAGGAACTCGCGGCGACTGATGTTCGACATTGTTTGTTCCTCGTTAGAATTCGATGTCGTCGGCGATGGCCTTTATGCCTGCCTTGGCGCATGCATCATCTGCATCACCGCCGGGGGCGCCTGATACCGCAATTGCCCCCAGCAAGCCGCCACCCGCCTCGATCGGCAGTGCACCACCTGCCACCACCACGCGCGGTAACTGGCGGATACCACTCATTGGTTTGCCGGACTGTGTCTCGATGGCAAGTGAACTGGTCGACTGCTTGAAACTCGCCGCAGTCCACGCCTTGGCTGTCGCCATGTCGGGTGTATGTGCACCCGCATAACGGTCACGCAACACTACCTGCACGACGCCGGCGCGATCTACCACCGCTACCGCCGTCTGAAAGCCATCCTTTCGGCATTTTGCCATGGCAGCTTGTGCGGCCTTTAGCGCCGTTTCCGGTGTCAGCATTTTTACGGTAAACGTCGCGTCCGTTTCGGCGGCAAGCAGAGGACAAGCCGTCATCGCCAGCACCAATAAAATTTTATTCGCGAGACTTGCCAGATGGTGCTTCATAAGTGATTCCTGATATTGATAACCGCAAAAAAGCCCGGACGCGCCGGGCTATTGAGAATTATTTGTTCACCGGCGAGTTGGGATCGAGCAGTAACGCCGTGACGTGTTTAATCTGCTCTTCGGTAAGGATGCCGTTGTGCCCGAAACGCGGCATATTCGAGCAAGCTGCGTACGCCTCGGCGTTGTAGATCTTGCCAAAAGTATATTTCTGGGTAGCTTCGGTATTGCCTCGCAGTTTGCCGAAGTTGTAAAGACTCGGCCCGATATTACCAAAGGATATTTCTTCCTTGGACAGTTGGTGACAGGCGTAGCAATTGCCCCCTGCGGGCCTCGACGGGTCATCACTGAATTGTTTGCCAACACCGGATTGTGCAATCTTCTCGCCTTCCTTCCAATCACCAAGCAACTTTCCGTCGGCGGGATATTTCATCAATTTCATATTGATGCCTTCGATCTTCTTGCCGATCTCCGTTGGACGCTTATCTGGATACTTGGAACACAGCCGTTGAGTCTCATCCTGATTGAGCCGGTCTACCTTGGCCTGACCGCGATCCTTGAACGAGGCCTTCATCACGATCTCGGCCTGCGTTGGTTTGGTCGGCTCAGCTGCAGAAGCAATCTGGGTAGATGCTGCAAATACAGCGACGAGCGAAAAACCGAAGTGCGTTATCGTTTTCATCTCAACTCCTAGCGCTTGATCGATGGTGCAGAGAGCACGCCACCGTTAGCATTTTTTGCCAGATACATCGTTAGTGCTATCGACCCCTGCGATGTGAACTCAAGCTCCGGGAAGCGCTGCTGACGAAAGCAGTCGAATAGCCGCCACTGGAATGAACGAACTTCACCCTGCGAGACCCGATAGGCGGGCCACGAGGTATATGCACTCTGTGCCTGTGATTTATTAGTGAGATTCGGCAAATCCTGCAAGCGGATGCGCTGCTTATCCGCGCCGTGGCAAGTCACACAGCCGAAATCATGCGGCCCGCCTCGATGAAAGAACATTGCCTTGCCAATATCGAACGCTTCCTTTTCCTTGGGATGCGTACCGGCAACATTCATCTTCAGTCCACGCGATTCAGCCGTGACATACGCCACCAGCGCTTCAATATCTGATTTGCGCTCAGGACTGCCAAAGGGGCTCTTCCTTGCATCTTCATAGCTGAAACCCTGCAACATCACCATGCATGAAACCAGGCGTGATTCCAGATCTTCCACTTTGTCGGTATCGGCGAAATATTTTGGCAGCACCGCGTACGCGCCCTTAACTTTGCCAGGCCCAAGGCCGATATCGCATTGTTCCAACGTTGCATTTCTAGGGCCGCGTGGTTTCTTCCAGATGCCCTCGCCACGTGCTTCCCACAGTTCAGCAGGATTGCCGTCGCCCAGAGCCTGACGATATTTTTCAATTTCCTTAATGGTGGCATCACCGCTGTTGCCTTGTGCTGACGATGCGGATGCGACCAATACGCCAACCAATGACACCGCGACCAATGTAATTGCGATTGCTGTTCGCTTGAAATTTTGCATTTCACTCCTCCGGGAATGTGACCGTGATAGATGATGCCTGTACTTCTGGCCGCACTTTTTTGATGGGCGGCTCGTTGATCAACGACGCGCTACGGCTTCAGATATACGAAGCCTTCCTTTGCCTGCAATCGACCTATTTCCACGACGCCAGATGGCACCAGCTTTGTCTGTGGCAGCAGTTTTTTGGGATCGATCTTATTCGATTTCAGCGTAATCTCGCAGACACGAAACTCGACACCGCGTGCTGCTAATTCTTCAACGGGAATATTGAAGGGATTGCCCGTAGCATTGACCGCACCATCCAGCAAAAATTGAACCCCTTGTGCATGTGCAACCACGACAATTTTTGCCTTGGGATCGACATCAAGGTGATTCTTGATATTGCGAAGTCCCTTGGTTGACTGATCGAATCCCGAGTCAAAGTGATATACAACCCTGACGGGATCGTCTTTACCGGAGGCGTATGCGAAGGAAATCGAACCCGCTGCAACAAACGCCAGCAATGCATGAGTTATCTTGGAGAAGGGCGTCATGGTCGTCGCCGATCAGGAAATTGTGGCTTCGTCGGACCGCGTGTCACCCTTGTTATCGGTCCAGGTGACAACCACCTTCTCGCCCACTTTGCCACCGGAAAAGCGAAACTCCAGAAACGGATTCTTGGAAACGGCAGGGCCCCATTGTGCAGACAGTACCGTCTTGCCGTTGTGCGTTGCCGTCACGTTCTGGATGAACCATGCGGGAACAGTCTTACCGGCAGAGTCTTTACGCTGACCGGTTTCCATTTCATGCGCCATCAACACCTTCACCACTACTTTGTCGCCCATCATGCTCGCGCGAATTTTCATCGGATCTGCCATTTGAATCTCCTAGGTCTTTTTTTACAAATACGGTTGTGCCGTTGTACGTTCATCCAGCAATTCGCGCCTGCGGGCGAATGCCGAATCCTTTTGCTACCGCCACCCAGCCATTCGCTCCGTAGGGCGAATGCCGAATCATCGTGCTACCGTCACCCAGCCATTCGCCCCGTAGGGCGAATGCCGTTCGTGGCGCACGCGATCTGCGCAGGCACATCGCGCGAAACCCGCCACTCACCCACCGCACCCGCCCAAGGTGACTTTTATTTCCTTGGTCGCGTAAAAATATTTACCCTCCGCTTTCACCAACGCATACACGTTCGAGGTCTGGCCCATCTTGACCCGAGTTGAAACAAACGATTCGGTCCCGCCGGGAATATCGAAGGCAGCCGACAAGGCATTCGGATTTTTCTCGACCAGGATCGAAATGGATTCGGTCTTGCCAAGTTTGCTTGACACCGAAACCGGCACCACTGCACCGTTCTCCGCAATATCGGGAGAAGTAATGGTGATGTCCTTGCTTTCCGTTGCGGCTGACCCGCCAAACGCTTTCACCGTTTCCTGCAAAGTTTTGGTGTCAAACGCGGCCTTATTCCACTCTAACGCGTAAATATCGCCTGACTTTAAAACGCCTGCGGATGCGGCCAGCACCATAACTGTAACGCCGCCAGACGCTTGAAGCAGGTTTCTGCGTGATTGATTCATGATTTTCTCCTGAGATTCATAAACTTGGTAATATTTTTCGACACTACATAAGGATAGGACAATTGGCAATGATGGATCGTCAAATTTTGTGTGCATACGAGAAGTAGACGCTATTTACTTAAATGCACAAAACTATTAGTTTGGCGCACCGGATAGTATCCATTTAACGAGCGCACGAATATCTTCGTCGCGAATCGCATTGGGGGGCATGGGGGTCGCCCCCCAGATACCACTGCCACCATTTTTAACTTTTTCAGCCAACCGTGATTGCGCGCCTGCGTCTGCTTTGTACTTTGCAGCGATCTCCTGATAGCTAGGGCCAATGGACCTTTTATCAATTTGATGGCAGACAGCGCAATTGCTTTTTTGCGCCAGTACAGGCATCGACTGCTCTACCGACTTCTGTGCTCCTTTACCAACCGGTGGCCCTGTCGCAGGATCGGCGACTATGGACGCAATTACCGTTTCCAGGCCGCGCGCCGGGCCGACAATGCGCTGCTGCTCAGCCAAATTGCCGTGCGTGCCGCGAGCAAAATCCGGTAACGCCGAGGCCAGGCCGATCTCGATCTTGCAATTTCTCATACACGCCACATTTTGCACGTCGCCCTTGCTGCGTATGTCCCACAAGCTTTCATACTTCACCTTGCCATTGCGGTTGGGAAGTCTCGCCTGCACATCGCGTATCGTTTTATCAGACAGGACGAAATCTGCCGGCACAATGTCTGCAAGGTTTAGCAGGTAAGCGAGTGATGCGTATACCTCATCGGTCGACAGCGATTTCGGTGCATTCCAAGGCATGGCACGATTAATGTAGTCCCAAAGCGTGGAGATGGAGGAGACCTTCATCATCGTTGTGCGCGGCACCGCTTCCTGCAACGCCTTTACGCGCCCGACCTTCATGTCTTCGACCGTAGTACCACCCACGAGCGGACTGAACACCTCATTGGATTCGCCGAACGTGCCGTGACAGGATGCGCACTTCGCCTCCCACACTTCCTGACCTTTGACGACCGATCCGCTGCCGGACGGCAGGCCAGTGAAATCGGGACGGACGTCAATATCCCACGCTTTCACTTCTGCAGACGTTGCTGCGCGACCGATACCAGGATATTTTCCCAGCGCCTGCGCGTTTGCGACGCAGAAAAGCACCAGCATCAGCACCGCGGGCCTAATAGACCTGAACATTGCTCACTTCGCCGGATGCGGCGACCTTCCACGATTGAATCGCGTTGTTGTGATAAATCGAACGCGACCCGCGAACTGCACGCAATTGATTGATCTTGGGTTGTACGTATCCGGTTTCATCGATGGCACGGCTTTGAAGGATTGCCGGGCCACCATTCCAGGCCCATCCAATGTTGAATCGCGTGAGGCTCTTGGACTGAATTGGGCTCTCGAGACGCGCAGTTTGCCAATTGCGGCCACCATCAAAGCTAATATCAACGCGCTTAATCTTTCCACGGCCCGACCATGCCAATCCAGTCACGTTGTAAAAACCCCTGTCGAGCAGCGTTTGCCCACCCGATGGCGAGGTGATTACCGATTTACATTCTTGAATGGACGTGTACTGTCGATGACGTCCATCAGGCATCAGATCGATGTAGTGAATCACCTCATCTTTGGTGCCATAGGGCTGGTTGCCGACTTCGATGCGCCGCAGCCACTTTACCCAGGAAACACCCTGGATACCCGGTGCCACCATCCGCAGGGGATAGCCATTCTCCGGGCGAAGCATTTCACCATTCATGGCGTACGCCACCATACAGTCGTCGAACGCTCGATCCATCGCGATTGTTCGCGTCAACGATGACCCGTCTGCACCTTCCGCAAGAATGTATTTGCCGTTCTTTTTGTCAAGGCCTGCCATATCGAGCAAAGTGGAGAGAAGCACCCCGGTAAATTCACAACAGCTCAACATGCCGTGTGTGTATTGAACCGTGGGCACCGCCACATTGCCCCACTCCATACCAGTATTTGCACCGCATTCAATGAAGTGGATGCGGGATACCGACGGCAGGCGCAGCAAATCATCCATGTTAAAAACCAGCGGATTTTTCACCAGGCCGTTTATCATCAGACGGTGTTTAGACGGATCGATATCCCACCATCCTTGGTGATGGCGTTCAAAATGCAGTCCGTTAGGAGTGATGATGCCAAACATGCCCTGTAGGGGCGCAAATGAAACCGATGCAGCGGGTACCCGCGTCAGGCCCGGGCTCTCGCGGCGTTGCAAATTGCGCTCAAATTGGGAGGGTTGGCCGTAACCGGTCTCGGCGACGGGTTTACCAAGGCCTTTGGTGTGCTGCGGCAACTCAAGAATATTCGGGTCACCCAAGAATTCGGCGCGCGCCGACGCTGATACCGAAGCGGCAGCGCCACCCGCAGCAAGCGTAAAGGCACCACGCAAAAACCCGCGGCGGCCTGTTGCCACCTGTGCAATTTGGTCGGGCCGCAGGAAACTCTCTGGTGCCATATTGATTCGACCCAACAACGCGGCTTTTCCATCGTCTGCCAACACAACTTCTCCCCCGTACACTTCAATTTATTAGCGATTTATTATATTAGACAACGCTAATTGATAATTTGATTTAAGTCAAATTTTATTTCGCATCAATCCGCTTAGCGGCTAATCAGTAGCTTGCTGAAGCCGCGCTATAAAAGCAAAAAGCCCAACTCTGCATGAGTTGGGCTTTTGCATTTATGGGTCTTGGCGATGACCTACTTTCGCACGGGTATGACCGCACTATCATCGGCGCAACGTCGTTTCACGGTC
>JBKJMK010000256.1:0-2954 GCA_046596005.1 Usitatibacteraceae bacterium
TCGGTGATGACGCTCGCGACGCGCGTGATCGAGAGGCCGGATTTATTGAGAAAGATTGCTGATGCTTGGCCCTACATTTATGCCCTGCGACAACAGGCGGCAGTGGCGACAGGCGACGCGGTGGCACGGGTATGATTCGTGGGGAAACCTCAGGGTCAGGGTGATTTGTTTTCGGCGTGCAGCAAAAACAAATCACCCTGCCCCTTAGATTCCAATTGAGCTTTGGCGAAGCATACTGCGGAGATTGAATTGCCTAAGCCTAGATCAAGCGATCACGCGTCAAGCGAGCTGGCTCCCGCCCCAATTTCCTCACGCATCCCTCGCCACATCGCCGTCCCAGCATCCTCCGGTCGATATTGCATCGCTGCATTACAAATCCGTTCGACGATTTTGTCCACATCGTCAACGTGACAGTAGCGTTTGCCGAACTCGACCAGCGCACGCCGGTTGGGCCATGATTTTGCCTTGGCCAGCTTTAGCGCCATCTGGTCTTGCGGCAGATAGGCGGTGGTGCAGATCACGTCGTATAGCGGCGAGAGGCGGCAGTCGTCGCTGGCCGGGCTGGTGTAGAGGAGGCCGAAGTTCTTCAGATGCGCGTCGCCGTTTCGCAAGACCACCGAGAGCACCACAGCTTCGAAAAACGCGCGCAGCGATGAATGCACTTGCAGCGGCGAGGCATTGCGCTCGATGGCTAGCGCGACCGTTTCATATGCGCCCTCGTACTTGCGCTCATTGACCTTGCCTTGCAGTGACACCATGTCTTCGAAGCCGAGAAATTTCTCGGTGGCCGGGTCGATATCGAAGCGACGGATAACCAGGCGCTGCATGTCTTGCGAAAGCCAGAACTCGGGCACGTCGAGCCCTGCCAGGCGCGCGATCGAAAGGCAATGGAATTCGTTTTCGGCCAAACCCGGATAGTCGGCCCCGGCGGCCTTTACGATGAGGCGCTTGCCGCGCAACGTGGACTTTTCGCCGATAGAGGTTTTCAGCGTGAACACGCTGTTGTTTTCGTCAGCAGGCTCAACAAACGACACATCATCAACCGCCGTGAGCACCACCTTTGGCTGCACCCCGGCAATGCCGGATGAGGCGATGAGGTATTTGTCGCACAGCGCCTGGAAGAGGTCTTGCGAACTGTCGGCTTGAAGTATCTCCTTGAGGCTTTCGGCGCCGAGGTCTTCGTCCGGCAATTGCTCGGATGTGCTCAATTTCAGCCGTCCGATGCGGCTGGCACCGGCAAGAGCTAACAGCGCCATGTCGTCCATGCGCATGGTTTTGGAGAAACGCTGGACGATGCGATCTTTCAGGAAGCCCTCGGGCAACGAAGTTTGAAAGACAGGGAAAATCGGAAACGAGCGGTACGACGCCGCGCTCACCGGCATGGTGAGCGAGATGGCGCGGCGCTCGTCACTTTCGTTGATGGCTTGCGGTGGGTAGGTAAAAAGGTGCTGGCTTTCCTTCACCAGCAAACCGGAGAGGCCATCGTCCGTGCCGACGTAAAGCGATTTGAGCCGCGGGTGCGCGTCGCCGGTTTTAGGATTAGGCGTCGTCGCCATACAGCTCGCTCAACTCATCCAAAGTGGGCCGGCCGTGCGGCGCGATCTTGATCATGAGGCCAAGCGCATTCAAGGCGCGAAACAGAATCTCGATGCGCGTGCCCATGTCGCCCGCTTCCAGGCGCTGGTAGGTGCGGCGCGGGATACCCGCCGCCTGGGCGAGTTCGGCTTGCGTCATGCCTTTGGCGCGACGCGCTGACTTCAGCTCTTGGAAAGTAGCTTGTTCAAATTTCATGCGCCATTATTGGCGCATTAAGTAACTTTGTCAACATTATGCGCCATTAATGTCGCATATAACGGCAGATTCGACGACCTATACAATTAGCTTCAAACACGATGCGGGGTGTTGGCGATTCCCACCGGCATCATCAGCGCTGAATTCACCGCACTACGTTTGGCGTTATGCCGGCTACCCGCACCTGTCATGAGTGTATGAACGCCGGGCATCCGGCCCAAGCCAAGTATTGCCGCGGTTGCGGCGCAGCGTTTCCCGCTCACCTGCGCGAAGCATCAGGATGACCGAGTTCGCTACAGCGCGGAGTTCAACGGCTTACCGGGGTGTACTAGTAAAATGTTGATTCGAATTTTCGTCCCATTTTCAAACTCAGCAGCGACACCGCCGCCATGGAGCCCAGCCTTGAAAACTGAGCAATCGAAGGGGCCAGGGCAATTTGTTTTCAGCTCGCGGCAAAAGCAAATTACGCTGAGTCCTTTTGATTGAAAACTTCATGCACGCAAAACCCGCACCGCCCGCCGGCAACGCAACAAAGAAAATTCGCACGCCGGTCCAGGAAAAGCTGAGCCTTCATCCACGTAATCGCCATCGCGGTCGATACGATTTCGCAGCACTCTCGCAGGCGTTTCCGGCGCTCAAGGATTTCCTTGTCGCCAATCCATTCGATGCCAACGAACTGACCATAGCCTTCGCAGAACCCGCCGCAGTGATGGCGCTGAACGCCGCGTTGTTGAAAGTTTTCTATGCGGTCGAGTCGTGGAGTGTCCCGCCGGGCTATCTGTGCCCACCCATTCCCGGCCGCGCGGATTATGTGCATCACGCGGCCGATCTGCTCGCCTCAGATCGCAATGGCGCTATCCCGCGCGGGCCGGATATTCGGGTGCTCGATATCGGTGTCGGCGCGAATTGTATTTATCCGCTGATCGGCCATCACGAATATGGTTGGCAGTTTGTGGGAAGCGATACCGACGCTGCCGCACTCAGCGCTGCACAACAGATCGTGGATAAAAACGCGCGCCTGGTGGCGGCGATCGCATTCCGGTTGCAGGCATCGCCGCAGAAAATTTTCGATGGCATTCTCACGCCGGACGATCGCTTTGATTTTGTTCTCTGTAATCCGCCTTTTCACGCCTCAGCAATGGCAGCCGAAGAGGGCGCGATTC
>JBKJMK010000303.1:0-4889 GCA_046596005.1 Usitatibacteraceae bacterium
GAGCGGTTTTTATATTGTGCAAGAGGGCACGCGCGGCATCGAGTTGCGCTTGGGAAAATATTCGCAAGCGCAACTCGATGCCGCGCGTGCCCTCTTGCACAATATAAAAACCGCTCGCCAGCCAAATCGATAGTGCCAATCCTGCCGCCAAGGCGAAGCCGCCGCCCATCATCGCAGCGCTCGGTCCACTGGGGCCACCACTGCCGCCACCATCGCCATCGCTGCCAACTTTTTTACCGAACAAACCAGTAAGTTTTTGGTTAATTTTTCGCAAGATCTCATCGAGGTCGGGCGGGCCATCATTCTTGCCGCCGCGTTTTCCCCACTGCGGATCGTTCATCGACATTTCCGTGGAATCGTCACCGCCCGCCGGCATTGCGATGCCGCGAGAGAGACGGCTATCCCGCCTGCTGCCAAACCAGTAGTGCAACCGATACACCGGATATGCCAACAGCGCCAATGCGCCCGCCAGCGGCGCAATCAAAACAGTTCGACCCAAAGACCGCATGCAATTTGCTCCAAATTAAATTAAGTACTGCCTTATTGCGCCAACATCGCGCCATTTTCTGTAGTTTCTTCCTGCTCGATATTGCTTTCGCGAGGCACGCTCGCGCTTGACTTGATGGCCTGATTTTTCAAGCCGTACTCCTTGATCGTCTCACGCAAGTGTGCGATGCCGACTCCCTGGAGTGCACTGACGCGACACTCACGGATTTTACCACTTTCATCCCGCAGTACTGCTCCTAGCGGGATGCTTTCAAGCTGGTCAATTTTGTTGTGCACGATGACTTGGGCAATGTCATGAGCACCGATCTCAGCCAACACCAGATTCACGTCCTCGATCTGCTGGTCGCGCATCGGATTGGCAGCATCCACCACATGAAGTAGCAGGTCGGCTTCCATCGCCTCAGTCAAAGTCGCATGAAACGATGCGATCAAACCGTGGGGTAAATCACGAATGAATCCAACCGTGTCGGACATGGTTACATGTATCCCGGGCTCGATGTAGAGCTTCCTGGTCGTGGTATCGAGTGTCGCGAAAAGCTTGTCCGCCACGTATGTACCGGAACGCGTCATGCGATTAAACAGTGTTGACTTTCCGGCGTTGGTATAGCCAACAATCGACACGTTGAACACACCGGCACGCTTTCTGCCACCTCGCTGGGTGGCGCGTTGCTTGCCGAGTTTTTGCAATTTTTCCTTGAGTCGTTTGATCTTGTCGCCAATAAGCCGACGGTCCATCTCAAGCTGGGTTTCACCCGGACCACCACGCACGCCGATACCGCCACGCTGGCGTTCAAGGTGAGTCCAGCCGCGAATAAGCCGCGTCATCAGATGCTGCATCTGGGCAAGCTCAACTTGCAGCTTTCCCTCGGCACTTCGCGCGCGCTGCGCAAAGATGTCCAGAATCAAATCAGTACGATCAATCACGCGTACGCCAACGATTTTTTCGATATTGCGAATCTGGATCGGCGAAAGCTGATGATTGAACACCACCAAATTCGCGTCGTGTTCGGCCACGCACGCAGCAATCTCTTCAACCTTGCCACTGCCCGCAAAGGTTCCTGCATCTGGCTTCGCACGTTTGACGCTGATTGTCGCCGCGACCACAGCGCCCGCGCTCTTGACGAGTTCCACCGCTTCTGATAGCCGGTCTTCAAACAGCGCGTCGTGGAAGTCAATGCCAACGACGATAGCCTTCGTGCGACCGTGAGTCTTCGGTGATGGCTGGGGCGTTTCGGGGGAAGCTGTTTTTTCGGGGAAGTCTGGTTTCATTTAGTCAGCGCGCGTCGACTGGTGCTGGATCATGGCGTCCAATGGAAAACATATTGGGGCCGTTAACCAAATATCAAACCAGCGCGTGTCCCGGACATGACCCGAAACCCATTTCCGCAGCCGCAATCACCCTTCGCTGGGTGTTTCAAACGGGACTGTAACCGCCCGCGCAGGCACCACTGTGGAAATGGCGTGTTTGTAAACCATCTGCGTGACGGTATTTTTTAACAAGACCACGTATTGATCGAAGGACTCTATCTGTCCCTGAAGCTTGATTCCGTTCACGAGATAAATTGAAACTGGGACATGTTCCTTGCGCAATATGTTCAGGAACGGGTCTTGTAAAAGTTGCCCTTTTGCACTCATATTCTTATTCTCCGCTTTCTAAATTGCTGTTTGCAGGCAGACGGCCCAACCCGGGCCCATCTTTAATTGTTCGCCTCATGAATACACAAGATCATCGCGTGAATTCTTGAAACCGCCTAATTTTGCCTGACCGAATTAAAACTCTAACCTAAACGTGCAAAGTCTGCACGGTTGTCAATATTTGCAAACGTAATGACAGCAATTTTCGAGCCGGGTTCCCGCCAGCCTGTCGGCTTTAAAAGAATCGAAACGAAAAAAGAACAGTGCGAAGGCGGATTTTCTTCAAATCCGCCCGTCAGCTAGCTATACATCTTCTTCGAACGGATTCTGCCACGACGGCGCTGCCGCTCCTGGCTTGCTGTGATTTCCTGGGGTTTTTTGTGTGCATAAGGATTTGTCGCCTGCTTCAAATCAACCCGCAGTGGCGTGCCCTTGAGTTTGAAAGCATCCCGAAATGCATTTTCAAGATAGCGCTTGTAGCTATCAGCCAGATTGGCAAGACCGGAGCCATGCACCACAACAACCGGCGGATTGTGTCCACCTTGGTGCGCATAACGCAATTTGGGACGGTTCAAACCATTCAT
The DNA here is from genome assembly GCA_046596005.1 of Usitatibacteraceae bacterium. Lineage (GTDB taxonomy): Bacteria > Pseudomonadota > Gammaproteobacteria > Burkholderiales > Usitatibacteraceae > UKL13-2. The sequence goes on from JBKJMK010000303.1 coordinate 2,727, forward strand.
CGGCGGCTGGTGCGCGGCCACGGCGGCAATCAACGCGCGCGTCAGTTTAGGCGTGGATAGTTTAGACATCGCTGCCGCGAACGCTTGATCGATCGACGCAAACAGCGGCATCACGCCCATGCCATCTTTGGCAGAGATTGTATGAAAATTGGCGAAACTCAGAAAATGCAGCTTGCGATCATATTCAATTTTGGTGCGTTCTCGCGTGTAGCTGTCTAGGTTGTCCCACTTGTTGATGCCAACCACGAGCGCCCTGCCGGATTCAAGAATGAATCCGGCAATATGCGCATCCTGCTCTGAAATTTCCTGCCGCGCATCCATTAGCAGGAGTACAACATTGGCGTCTTCAATTGCCTGTAATGTTTTGACCACCGAAAATTTCTCGACCGCTTCGAAAACCTTGCCGCGCTTCCTGATGCCCGCCGTATCGATAATGGTGTATTGCTTGCCATTGCGAAGCAGCGGAATGTAAATCGAATCACGCGTGGTACCGGGCTCGTCAAACGCAATCACCCTGTCCTCACCCAACAGGCGGTTCACGAGGGTCGATTTGCCGACGTTTGGGCGACCAACGATGGCGATTTTCGGGTGATCCGGATCGGGTTCGTCAGTTGCCTCAGGGAACGGCGCCAACACGTCTTCGATCAATTGGCGTACGCCCTCGCCGTGCGCCGCCGAGATCGCAATCGGATCGCCCAATCCCAATTCATGGAATTCAGCAACGACCACATCCTCATTCATGCCTTCAGCTTTATTGACCGCAACGCTGATTGGCACACCACGGGAAATGGCATCCTTGCGCAGCCGCTCGCCGATAATCTTGTCCTGCGGCGTCAGCCCCTGGCGACCGTCAACGACAAAAATGATTGCGTCGGCTTCTGCGATCGCCTGCAAAGTCTGCTTGGCCATCTCATGCATGATGCCTTCGGTCACTTTTGGCTCAAATCCGCCGGTATCCACGACCAGATAGGGTCGCCCGGCACCACGCCCGTGACCGTAATGTCGGTCACGCGTCAGGCCAGGCATGTCTGCGACGATCGCATCACGTGTTTTTGTGAGGCGATTAAACAGCATGGATTTGCCGACGTTGGGTCGACCAACGATGACGATAGTAGGTTTCATATTTGTGGTCTGCCCCGGCGCAGCGGCCGGGTTACTTCACGTTGATGGCGAATACGCCGCCCTTGTCTGTTTGTGCAATCGCAATGTCGCCATTACGAAGTAAGGAAACCACGCGGCTGCCGTCAGTCGGCAGGCGGCCGATCAAATCACCGTTCTCCGTGGACATCACGTGAATGAGACCGTCCTTGTCGCCAACAACAAGTTTGCCATTGACGAGAATTGGCGTGCCAGGATCGCGACGTACCAGTTTTTCGAGTTTCCACAGTGTGGCACCGTTGGTTTTGTCCAGCGCAAAGAGATTACCTTCAGTATCGGCAACATAAATGTACCTGGCGTCCACTGCCACACCGTCCGCGCTGGAAATCTCGCGTGACCAGAGCACGTTCCCGCTCAAAGACTCAACACATCCTGTGCGACCCTGAAATACGGCGGCACAAACCCGTGTGTCATCGAGTACCGGCACACCAGCTACATCGGCAATGCGTTCCAGTTCGGTTGCACCGCGGGCAAGTGAAAGCGTCGCCTCCCAAATCGGCTTCCCGCCTTCAACCTCGATTGCGACCACCTTGCCGCCAGGATAACCCGCGTAAAGAGCGCCACGGTTAGAAACGACGTTGGCATTGGTCCGAAGCGTGAGCGAAGGTGTCGCGCGCTGGAACACCCACTGGCGCTTGCCATCAATACGGTTCAGCGCAAAAATCCGTCCATCAGCAGTGCGCACAATGACCTTGGCACCGACAACCACTGGTGCCGCGAGGACATCACCAGCGACACTCGCCTTCCAAATTGACCGTCCGGCAGCATCGAACGCCAGTACATCACCCTTGACAGTCGCGACAACAACGAGATTGTCGCCAACGCCTACGCCACCGGCCAACTTCGCTTTGGTCTCGATACGGGTTACCGTGCGTCCACCCTCTTCGGATAGCGCATAAACGTCACCGCCATGCGACGCTGCATAGACAAGCCTGTCGCCAAAGCTGGGCGAGAATAAATAGCCGCCTGATTTTCCGACGTTCGCAGACCACGCCAACGATACCG
>JBKJMK010000362.1:0-3377 GCA_046596005.1 Usitatibacteraceae bacterium
ACTGGCGCATCTTGCGCCATTTGATGTGCGCTGCTAATCAGTAATTTCCTGACGCTGACGTAGGAGTACGCTTACACGCTGTGCGACAAGCACCTGCCTTGCCAAGCTTCTCACGGCTATGTGCGCTGGCAGACAGTCGCGTGGCCATTCTTCGTGCAAGCTGAATCTGAATACGGTTGCGTTGTTGAAGTAACGGGCACAAAGCTTTGTACACCCCAGAAAAATAATGAATCCCAACACCGACAAACTTCACCGCCTGGGGCAGCGCCTCTGGCTCGACAACATCACCCGTGAAATGCTACGCACTGGCGCACTGGCGCGTTACATCGCCGAGCTGTCAGTGACCGGGCTGACTTCCAACCCGACGATCTTCGAGCATGCGATTGGCGGCAGCGCTGATTACGACGTCGCAATTCAAAAATGTGCTGCGCTGGGCGAGTCCGACGAAGGTATTTTCTTCGAACTTGCAATTGATGACCTGACCCGTGCCGCCGACTTGTTCCTTCCCATCTTCGCCGCGACTGACGGCATTGACGGCTGGGTCTCGCTCGAAGTTTCGCCACTGCTCGCACGTGACACCTCCAACACCGTCAAGGCCGCCGCGGCACTGTACGCGCGAGCTGCACGCCCGAATCTATTCATCAAGATTCCCGGCACGCTGGAAGGCATTGCAGCGATTGAACAGTCGATCTTCGACGGCATCCCGATAAACATCACCTTGCTGTTTTCGCGCGAACATTACCTCGCGGCGGCAGAAGCGTATTTGCGCGGCATCGAACGTCGCGTCAACGCGGGACTCGACCCGAAAATCGCGTCCGTGGCATCGCTATTCGTCAGTCGCTGGGACACTGCCGCGAAAGAGAAAACGTCACCTGAGTACCATAACCGCCTCGGTATCGCCATCGCGATGCGAGCCTACAAGGCCTATCGCGACCTGCTCTCGTCTGCGCGCTGGAAAAAACTCGCGGCGGCGGGTGCCCGGCCGCAGCGCCTGCTCTGGGCCAGCACGGGCAGCAAGGATCCATCGGCACCAGACACGCTATACATTGAAGGCCTCGTTGCGCCCGACACGATCAACACGATTCCAGAGAAGACCTTGTTGGCCTACGCTGATCACGGCAGGTTCGACGTGCCCCTGCCCGCAGGTGGCGGCTATGCAGAAGCGGTGCTCGAAGAGTTCAGGCGCGAAGGCATCGACGACGAGGCGCTCGCCGCGCAACTGCAGCTGCAAGGCATAGACGCGTTTGCGAAGTCTTGGCGCGGACTGATGTCGCGGATTACCGAAAAACGTTTGCAGACAGCAAAGGCGCCTTTCTCATGAACGACGCAAAAATGCGCATTCTGCGCCGTCCTGCAGTGCTTTGCTCGCCGTCGAACCGCGCATTGCAGACGTCACCGTCTGCGACATCCAATGAGGTGGGGTACTCAAAATGAAAACCCAATCGAAAACCAACCCGACGATCGTTCCAACTTTGCGCTACCGCGACGGGCAAGCCGCCATCGATTGGCTGTGCAAGGCGTTCGGGTTCAAGGTGCAACTCGTCGTGCCGGACAAGAGTGGGGCCATCGCTCACGCCCAGCTTGTGTATGGAAACGGAATGATCATGTTGGGATCCGCGACCAACAACGAATTTCATACCATCGTGAAATCCCCCGCGGAGACCGGAGGTATAGGTTCGCAGAGCGCATACATCATCGTTGCCGACGTGGACGACCATTACAAAATGGCCGTTGCAGCGGGTGCTGAGATCGTCATTGACATCAAAGAAGAAGATTACGGCGGACGGGCCTATTCGTGCCGGGACCCGGAAGGCCATGTCTGGAATTTTGGCAGCTACGATCCCTGGTCGGCATGAATTCGCGCCGCCAGGCGAGGAATGCGCAAGACACACTGAACATACTTTAAAACGTTCGTCAATCAGGAGCAACGCATGCCTAACAAGACTGGCGCAGCCAATCTTTCCGATCAGGTCAGCGGAAAAACAATCCGGCTTTCGTGGACAGATGGCCCGACCAAAGGAACGACGCAGGAACATGTCTTCCACAAGGATGGCACCGTCGAGTGGCGGTCAATTGAAAGTAAAGGCAAGAGCGCGCCGGCTGTCAAAAGTGGCGAACCAAAGACAATCAAAAAACCTGAGAGGCCGCAGTACCTGGGTGTCAAGATCAAGGCCGATGTGTGCATGATTTCCTACCTCACAGAGTCTGGCTATACGCTCACCGTGGTTTTGAACTTCAGTGACGGCACGACGGTTGCCATCGCGTCCAATGCGAAGGATTGGATTCCGGCGCGGGGAACCTTCGATGTCATGCCTTGAGCGATTGTCCAGTGCTCATGAATCCCCGAAGGTAGGCATTCTCTAGCCCCCGCTGACGCCGCCGAGCCATCTGAGCAACCAATCGAGGAACACCCATGACCACACATCAGCAACTCAAACCAGCAAGTGACATGGTGAAGATGAACGGCGTTCGCTTTCCAAATGAAAGCGGCGAATACCGTCGCGCGCGGGACACTCTCCTCGCTGAAGAAATCGAACTCCGACGCCACATCGAGCGGGTCGCCGAGCAACGCCGCGCGCTACCAGCCGGCGGTGTCGTGCCGAAAGATTACCGCTTAGAAGGCGAGAACGGCCCCGTCGTATTTTCTGATCTATTTGGCGACAAGCAGACGCTTGCCATTTACAGTTTCATGTATGGGCCGAAGCGTGAGCAGCCGTGCCCGATGTGCAGCTCGCTGATGAGTGCCTGGGACGGCGAAGCGCTTGACGTTGAGCAGCATATCGCGCTGGTGATGATTGCCCGCTCGCCCATCGAGCGTCTCGTGACACTCAGGAAGCAACGCGGCTGGCACCACCTCAAGCTTTATTCAGATGTCAGCGGCGACTACACCCGCGACTATGTGAGCGCCGACGACGCGGATGTGCCGGCTTTCAATGTCTTTACCCGGCGCGATGGCAGCATCCGCCATTTTTGGAGCGGCGAGATGGGGTCAGAGACCGCTGATCCCGGCCAGGATCCGCGCGGCGCGCCCGACCTGATGCCGCTCTGGACAATCCTTGACACCACACCCGAAGGGAGGGGGGGCGACTGGTACCCCAAGTTGAACTACGCTAAAAGTTGAAGCGCTACGAAGACGGGCCAGTGAAAAACGACAATCCGGATTCGAGTGCCAGGTCGCACCGGCAAGTTTTAGTGAACACCAGCACTGGCGCGGCTGTCAGAGCATTTCCGCCTGATAACGCGCGCCCAATGGCGATCTACACTATTTAAGCCCCCACAGGGAAATTAAGGCGATGTCAACGTTCACCCGATCTACGTTACTCATGAGCATCCTAATGCTGGTTTTCGGAAACGATGCTCAGGCTTCAGTTGCTGCT
>JBKJMK010000418.1:0-6664 GCA_046596005.1 Usitatibacteraceae bacterium
CCCACGCACTTCAGGAGAACTTATGTATGACCACGTCAAATTTGGCGTCAGCAGCTATGCAGCGAGCAAAGCGTTCTTCCTCGCGGCACTCGAACCGCTCGGCGTAACTGTTGTCTCGGAGTGGCCGCCGAACGGTGTCGAGCTTAGCCAACCAAAGGGTAAGGTTTCACTGTGCCTGTACCAAACCGAGGAGAAGCCGGCGCATCTTCACTTGGCATTCATGGCCGAGGATCGGAGCCAAGTCGAAGCTTTCTATCGTGCGGCTCTGGAGGCGGGTGGCAAAGACAATGGTGCGCCAGGGCTCCGCCCGCATTACCACGCGAATTACTACGCAGCTTTCGTCATTGGTCCGGACGGGCACAATATCGAAGCGGTTTGCCACGAACCCGAGGCCTGACCCTTCCGTCGAGGGCGCGGAAAACACTTTGAGGAATTCAAGAAAGGTAGCAACCTCGTCTTGTTGACGCCCGAATTATCCAAGATATTTCCCACGAATGAAGCTGTGAATGCAGCCTTGAGTTCACTTGTTGACGTTGCGCGTTCTGCGACAGGCATGATATCGCGCTCAAGCGGACGCGCCACAAATCGGCGCACCGCTTAGCTCGGACATTAGGCGTCAATTTCACGTCGAGCCCATGAACTCCACATTTCAGTTGTTGATTGGATGCGCTACGCTGGCCTTGCTCGTCACTGGTTGCGACGACCGAAAGTCGGGCTCCGCACAGGTCATCGCAGCGAGCTCTCCTGGTACGACCTCAGTTCCGGTCGCCGACAAGTGGCTGGGCAGGTGGAGCGGACCGGAGGGAACATTTCTTCAACTCGTCGGTAGCAATGGAAAGTACGAAGTCACTATCCAAAACCTGGACGGTCCTCGCACCTTCCGAGGCAACGCAGCGGGCGTTTTCCGCAGTCAGATGCTCATCTCCGGCCATCACAGCCAAACCACCGCGTAATCTTCAACAAACTGCTCAAGCGAAATCGGCTCGCGCCCAAGCAATTGAGTAATCTCTTGGGTAACTCGACCAGCTTTGCCCAAGCGCGCCGTCGTGTAAATCGCGCTCATGACGAGAGCCAGCATCAGGCTTCGCTTTTCACCAAACTTTCGCCAAAAAAATGCTGGCACCGAAGGATTCACGTAGCGAATCGGCTTTTGCAGGATTTTCGTAAAAATCTCCGCCGCCCGCGCGTAAGTCAAAGACTTGCTTCCGGTCAGCTCGTAAGATTGATTAGTCATTCGCGCGTCAAAAAAAGCCTTAAAAGCGACTTCCGCAACGTCGCGCACATCAACAAAACTCGTTTTTCCGCTTCCGGCGGGAACGTAAATTTCATTTCTATTTTTGATTTCCTCACGATGAACGGTTGAGAAGTTTTGCATGAAATAGCTTGGGCGCAAAAATGTGTAGGGAATTTCGAGGCGCTGAATTTCCAGTTCGATTTTTCGGTGGGGCAGATAGGCGGCATTTTGCGCACCGAGAATCGAAAGCAGAACGATTTGCTCGATTTCCGCGTTTTTACAAAATTTTAGAAACGGGAAAATGTCGCGTCGAACATTGGAAACGGCAGGCGGCCGCAGCAAAAAAATTTTACGGATATCGCGCAGCGCGACGGCAAAAGTTTTGGCTTGGGTTATGTCAAACCAGCGCGTTTCGACGTTGCGGGGAAAATCCCCAATTATTTTTGGATTGCTGACCGCCGCCACAACCGGCAAATTTTCTCTCGAAAAAATTTTAGCCAGCTCGCCGCCGACGCTTCCTGTCGCGCCTGTGATAAGAATATCGGCCATTTTTTAACCTTAACGAAAAACCTTACCAGTTTTCAAGCGGGAAATTTTTTACGCCAGCGTTTCGGCAGCTTCGCCCAGATTTTCATCCATTGCAACAACGTTGGCGCAAGCGTTCTAACAGACGGCCCAACAAGGCGCAGCACCCGACCGCCTACAGCCTTGGTCGTTCCTCCCGTCGCTCCGGCTTCCGGCGGCGGGTGAGCTTGGTCGTTGGTCGACGGCATTTGTCATATGCATACCTTAATATATACAATGGCTTATACGGTTTCAATTTGACCCAACCAAAGCTGCAGCGAACCTCAAGAAACATGGCGTTTCATTTGCCGATGCCGAAGGTGTATTCGCCGATCCGCTTGCTGCGTAACGAGGCGATCCGGACGCCGATGGCAACGAACGATTCATCGCCATCGGACTTGATAACGCCTGGCAGATGCTAGTTGTGATCTACACGATGCGTGGCAATGAGATACATCCCATTTCCGCACGACGTCCTACGCGCCGAGAGGTTAAAAGCATATGCGAAGTGAATGCGATTTTTCAAAGGCGGAGTGGAAAGCGCTCGTTCCCAATAAAGGCAAGACACGAATTTCAATTTTCGTCGATAACGCCGTGCTGGATGCCTTTCGTGCTAACGCTGAAGCGGCTGGCGTCGGCTATCAAACGATGATGAATGATGCATTGAAGCGATTCCTGCCTGAGGCAGGCCGCCCAATTACCGAGCCGTCACTTCGACAAATACTGAAAGAGGTGTTGCCTACGCCTCAAAAACGGCTAACAACTCGCTCAGCGTGGACGACGCAAAAGCGCGCTACCCGTTAGCTCGATCGCACATCGTTAGACCGCAGAAAATACACTCTTCCTCACCATCACCCGACCTCGGAGGTTCTATGAAGCGAGTCACTGGCATTGGCGGCATCTTCTTCAAAGCCAAAGACGCTCCGGCACTACAAGCTTGGTACAAGCGGCACCTCGGCATCGATGTCCAGGAATGGGGTGGCACGGCATTCACCTGGGCCGACGGTGAAGGTAAGCCTGTTACAGGAACAACCATCTGGTCAATTGGTTCGGCGCAAGGTGACCTCTTTGCGCCCAGCACTGCAACTTTCATGGTCAACTACCGGGTGGAGGATCTCCACGCCCTGCTCAAAGTCTTGCGTGAGGAAGGCTGCAACCTTCTCGAGAAGATCGACGATTCCGAGTACGGGAAGTTTGCCTGGGTCATCGATCCAGAAGGAAACAAGGTTGAACTTTGGCAACCCCCTCCCGGCCAATGACCTGGCAGTCGGCCTCAGCACGAATCTGCGGCCTAACCTTTCGTTGCACCGGACTGCCTTCGGCAGCCGGTGAACTCAAACGTTAAACACCGCTATAGAGAAGCCGTGACTATCTTGGTCCCAATGTCACCCTCAGTGTTCGTCGAGTTCCAGCGGGCAGCCATTGAGAGCTATGCAAAGCAGAACGTCGCGTCGGGTAGGTGGCCAGCCGAGTCCGCCATGGAATTTTCTCGGGCTGAGTATCAACGGCTTTTGCCGGAAGGCCCTGCGACCAAAGACGCTCATCTCTTCGAGATTCGTGAGTCAGCGACGAACTTGACAGTCGGTACACTATGGCTTGCTGTGCAGAACTCGACCGGCACTCCCACCGGCTATGTGTTCAACGTCGAAATCGCTGAGGAGCATCGCCGAAAGGGTTACGCAACGCGCGCCTTTGAAGCGCTCGAGCCGATCTGTCGGGACCTCGGTCTAGCCTCGGTCGGTCTGCACGTGTTTGCGTTTAACACCGCAGCTCGTCGGCTCTACGAAACGTTGGGGTATGAAGTCACTGGCATTACGATGCGCAAGAGTCTTCGGCGTGACCGCGGCGTCTGACCTCGCCATCGAGCGGACGTTTGCCGACGAAATTGCGCTTGGGCTGACTTGCTGCATATTTCACATTGTTGCATCTGTAGTGGAGCGCAGGCATGGGAAACGTAAAGTCAATTGAGCAGATTGCTGCGGCAATCGTCGAACGCAAGTGTCAGGTTTTTAACCCTGTCACTTGCTGCCTCAAACCACCAACTTTAGGAGAACACGATTGAATACGACTAGACAAGCTATCCATTTTCTTTTTGGGCTTTTCGTTGGCCTGCCATTGACGGTGCAGGCGCAGGGCACCGCAAAGCCTGACCCGGTTCTTAGCGAGATCGTATCAGGCATGCCGAAGGGCGAGCGTCAGGCTGTGCGCGTTTTCACGGCGAGCTTCAAGCCGGGCGACAAGACGGTGTTTCATACACATCGATTTCCAGTGACGGTCTATATCCTGGAAGGCGCATTCACCTTGGAGCTTGAAGGTCGCGCACCAGTTATCGTGAAGGCGGGGCAAGCGTTCGTCGAACCCCCCAACGTGAAGATGACGGGTTATAACCACAGCACTACCGAGCCGCTGCGGTTGGTCATCTTCTATGTCAGTGACCCTGACACACCATTTCTTGACCCGTTGAAATAGTACGTTTTCCGATTACCATCCATTGACCGCCTTCACGCAGGACGAATCCTGTTAGCTTTTCAATCAACACATAGCGAATACTTTCAGGGGCAGTAAATGACAAACATTCCAACTTAAAGTCAGGCGATGCGACACATTGAAAGACACAGAACACACCGCATCGGTTGGCTTCGCGCAGCCGTGCTTGGGGCGAATGACGGTATTGTTTCCACCGCCAGCCTTGTCCTGGGCGTCGCAGCCGCCGGTGCGAGTTCGGCAAATATCTTGATCGCAGGCGTGGCCGGTCTGGTTGCCGGTGCAATGTCGATGGCGGCGGGCGAGTACGTGTCGGTTAGCTCGCAAGCCGATACTGAACGCGCCGATCTTGATCGAGAGCGCAAGGAACTTGCCGCTGATCCCGTGCACGAACTCGCGGAACTTACCGCGATATACGTTGGACGCGGACTTGATGCAACGCTGGCTGCGGAAGTCGCCACCCAACTGACGACACACGATGCGTTGGGCACGCATGCGCGCGACGAGCTTGGTATATCCGAGGTGTTGGCGGCAAACCCGGTGCAAGCGGCGTTGGCATCGGCCGGCACATTTGCCGTTGGTGCCGCTTTGCCGCTGATGATCGTACTTCTGGTGCCCGCGTCCGCACGCATGTGGGCTGTGTCGGCTGGCGCACTTTTGTTTCTGGCGCTGTTGGGGTCGTTAGCCGCACGTGCGGGTGGCGCCGCCGTGCTTACTGCCGCGATCAGGGTAACTTTTTGGGGTGCGTTGGCGATGGCGCTGACTGCCGGCGTGGGCGCTTTGTTTGGCGTGGTGGCTTGAACGCCGCAGCAAGGGCGCGTTGCTTTTGCTGCCGCACAAGGAGCACAACGCAGCAGATGCCCCAATATCGACGCAAGATTTTCGGAATAGACTTGATCAGAGATCACTAGCATCGGCGCGGCTTTCGGACGCTTTAATGACTGGAAGCCGCGCCAATGCTGGATTCCAGCCTGCGGAGAATCAGGTTTTCAAACCGAGCGTGCGATGCGTGAGTGCAGGCAAGCTTTTGCGAATGGTTTGCTGATAATGCGGATTAACACCAGCGACCACCACACCCGAACCACGCGGCAAGCGATCCAGCACCACACCCCAGGGATCCACGATCATTGAGTCACCGTGCGTCTCGCGGCCATTTACGTGAAAGCCGCCTTGCGCCGGGGCAATCACGTAGGCGAGGTTTTCGATTGCGCGCGCGCGGATGAGCGGCTCCCAGTGGGCCTTGCCCGTGGTGGCGGTGAAGGCCGACGGAATGACAATGATGTCGACATCGCCCATCGCGCGATAGAGTTCGGGGAAGCGCAGGTCGTAGCAAATCGAGAGACCAATACGCCCGTATGGCGAATCGACGACGACGATTTTCTCGCCCGGCTCAATGGTGCGTTCTTCCGAATAGTTTTCAGTACCCAGGGCAAGATTGAACAGATGAATTTTGTCGTAGCGTGCGACCTGCCTGCCCTCTTTGTCGTAAACGAGGCAGGTGTTACGCACTTTGTCTGGCACACTGGATTCCATGGGAATCGAGCCGCCAATCAGCCAGATGCGGTGCCTGGCGGCGATCTCGGACATCCATTTCTGGATAGGGCCGTCACCGGGCTGCTCACGCACTGCGACTTTATCCGTGTCCTTCAACCCCATGATCGCGAAATATTCCGGCAGCGCAATGATGCGCGCACCAGTACTTGCCGCCATGTCGATCAGACGCCCTGCCTCATCAAGATTGGCTTTTACATTTGGCCCGCTCGCCATCTGGATGGCTGCCACGCGAAAAAACGATTGGGTTGAACCATGCGCTTTGAGCAGGGCGTCGGGAATCTGGCCGGAGTTTTTTGTAATGATCATGGTGTTTTCGTTGCGGGCACCTGCGGTGCCACGGGCGCTTTGTCGGGCTTGGCGGACACTTCATTCTTGATGCGGTCGACGTGCGGATCATCCCATGATCCCGTTACCGCGTACTCGTAGGAAAGCGCACCCTGCAATATTTTTTGCGCCAGCAACACTCCCAACCCCCCTACCGGGCCCAATACGACGCCAGCACCGATGGCAACACCTTCGCCCAGTGACGGCACCACAGTCATTTTCAAATTGGTTTGCTCGGAAGGCAATGATACGTCTCCCGACATCTTTACGTTTGCTGCCGTGCCGACGATCTCGAAATCGTCGGTGAACATGATGCCGTTATTGATTTTGATATTGCCATCGATACGCTCGAACGCGAAACCTTCTGAAAACACGTCACGAAAATCGAGTGTGAAGCGGCGTGGAATGGATTGCAGGCTGATCAATGCCAACAACTTGCCCGCACCAACGCGAATCTGCGCGAACTGGCCGTTGCGCGCCTCAACCTTGAATTGCCCCGAAAGT
>JBKJMK010000426.1:0-4747 GCA_046596005.1 Usitatibacteraceae bacterium
TGGGCCATGATAATTTCTAACTTAATGAGCGTGACTTACAGTGTGTCGCTACCGGCAACGTTGAAAAATCAGCGTCAGGGTAAAAACCGCGTAGGACAGCGCCGCTTAGTTCGCCAAATATTGTCAGCCAAGCGGCCACATGAAACGAGACATTCGCCTATTGCGACTAATCGCCGTTACACGCAACGTTGCCACTTCTCTTTAACGTTTGGAGAACCGCATGCTCGACTATTCGATATTGGAACCCGAAGGGCTATTGGTGCTCAAGCCTGATGCACCGCTAAGGAGACACCAATAGCAATGATTTAAGGGGGACGCATTATTTGACGCCCCGTCACCATCACTACCCCCGCATATATCCCGCTTCCCACTGGCTGCGAATCGCCAGCACGAAAACGGTGTCGATCACGGCGATATAGCGGTACAGGGCGATGTAGCCATGCGTGCGGCGGCCGATCACGAGCTCATTCATTTCGCCTGCCGCGGGCCGGCCGATCAGCGGATTATGTTCAAGGACGCTGATCGCCTGGATGATTTCGCCGATGCGTACGGCACGGTCGACGGCTTCGTATTGGGCAAGGTGGCCGAGGATGCGCTCGAAGTCTTCTACGACTTCCGGGGCAAGCTCGATTCGCGACACGGGATAGCCTAGCGTGCCAACTTCTTTGCGGCGGGGCGGGTTACTTTTTTGCCGACAACCTTGTCTTTCAGATAGCGCTGCATGTCCGCCCATGGAATCGTCCGACCGGATACGACGATGGCCGAGTAACGCGACTCCGCAACACTTAGAAAATTGTTCCGCTGTTCCATCAACTCGGCCTTCTCGGCAATGGCTTCGAGTATGAAATTGTGCGGCGTGGTTCCCGCACGCTTGGCGGCGCGTGAAACTTTTTCTTTAAGTTCATCGGGGAGTCGAATCGTAGTAGTGGACATGGCGCGCTCCTGAAAGTTGGCTCCAATGTAGCACATTGGTGCTACATACTTCGAGAGTTCCGGGTGTCAATGGTACGTTCCTGCCATTGGGGGCAAGCTCGCATTTCCCGACAAAAACACACATAGGCCGATTATCTACGCGCCGTTCCAAGGCAAAATGCTCTGCATTCCGCTAACGAGGTAGCGGTCAATTGCCCTGAACGAAAATCCAGCATGTGCTCTCGTGAGATATGATGAGTTTGAATGATAGTGCAACTAGATTTTTACGACCATTGAGGCAAGTAAGATCAACAAGATGCGAGCCATTTACCCCGGCGAAATTCTCCGCGAGGAATTCATGATGCCGCTGGGCTTGTCCGCGCCCGCGCTGGCGGTTGCGTTGCAATTGGCGCGGTATTCCAATTCCACGCCGCAATTCTGGCTGAACCTGCAACCAAGCTACGACCTGAATACCGCGCAATTCGCTTGCGGGTCAAAGATCGAACGCAAAGTACTGCCGCATGCCGCGTGATAAGGCGATAGCAAGTCACCAGGTGGCCTTTGACATAACGTGGCCGGTGAATTGTCTTGAAAAAAATTACCCTGACCCGAATGGCACTTGCTTAAGCCCAAACACGGTACAAAATATCCATAAAGTAGGTTGGTGCTGAACAACGTGAAGCCCAACATGTACAACGATAGTGTTGGGCTTCGCAAGCTCGGCGCCAACCTACGACACTGCCAATCACCATCCAATTACGCTTAAGTAAGTGCCATTCCACCCTGACCCTTCTGAATTAACACATGAGCGCTGAACGCAGGCGGCTGACTCTCGCATTCCTGTTCTCCCTGCTGATTCACACGCTGCTGTTGAGCTTGACCTTCGGTGGCCAGATGCTTGGGCTTCCGGGCTTCGCCTTCCCATGGCGAGAGCGACGGATCGAGGCACCCGATCTACGCGTCTCACTCGTGCCGGCGCAGGTCACAGTCGCGGAGCCTGCAGGTACGTCGGGTTCGTTGGTCAATGATCTTCTGCAGCAGGCATCGATCGAGAAGGCTGTTGCAGGTGGTCCGGCCCTGACACCATCCGTGTTCTCTTCGCCGCCCTTGGGCAGAACGGCTGAAGTGATCGTACTTCAGTCCGAAGCAAAGGCGACGGCACAGGCCGAGCCAGCGCCAGACATCGCGACTAGTGCGGTTCCTGGGAAAGCGCCGTTGCGCACCGAAGGGTCCGGTGACGCGACGCCGACACCGATCAATGCGCCGGTAGTGATCGCCGTAGAGCAGTCAGCCGAGGCTACGTTCGCCGTGCCTCCACCCGCGCCAACGCCTGTCATCGCGGTTGCGCCAAGCACTTCAATTCCGGAGGCCGTGATGCCTGCGCCCCGAAATGCTGGCGAGGTACCGCAGAAGCCAGCCGAACCGGAGGCGCGGGAGCGAGCCGTTGAAGTGGCCAAGCTCGATCCTCCGGCGCGCGAGGTGCAAACACAGCGACAGCAACAGGCGGATCAGTTGGAGGCGGCGCGGGTTGAAGCCGCGCAACTCGAGGCCGCTCGGCAAGAAGCGGCTCGCGTCGACGCTGCACGACTGGAGGCTGCGGGACTAGAGACTCAGCGCCAAGAAGCCACGCGACTTGCCTCGGCACAGCGGGTTGCGCAGCGTCAGGAACTCGCCCGACAGGAGGCGGCACGTATCGAGTCTGCTCGACTGGAGGCAGCGGGACAGGAGACTCAGCGCCGGGAGGCCACACGACTGGCCGCAGCACAGCAGGAGGCAAGTCGTCAGGAACTCGCTCGACTGGAGGCGTCGCAACGGGAGGACCAACGCAAAGAGGGCGCACGACTGGCGGCCGCGCGACTGGAGAGCGATCGCCAGGAAGCCGTGCGACAGGCAGCAGCCGGGAAAGAGGCCGCGCGCATTCAGGAAGAAAAGGACGAGGACGCAAGACGGGCAGCGCGGCGCGAGGCGATGGGACGCCAGCTCAATGAGGAAGCGGCCCGGCGCAAGGCAACTGATGCCGCCGCGACTGCCGCTCGCTCTCCTTCCACGCTGCCCTACTCGTTGAGCACCGCACGTCGGTTCAGACTATGGGGGCGGTTCGACCCCAACGCCGAACTCGTCCAGTACGCGGAGACGTGGGCCCGGAAGATCCAATTCAACACACCTGTCGACACCGTCCGCGAAGTGGCAAAGCGACCTCACACCAATCCGATGGTGACGGTGGCCATCCGCAGCGACGGATCCGTGGAGTCAGTGACCTTCGTTGTCTCCAGTGGCGTGGCGGAAGTCGATGAAACGATACGGCGCATCGTGCAAAGCGGTGTGCCTTACCAGGCTTTCCCGCCGGGAATGGCTCGCGACTTCGACGTGATCGAAGTCCGCCGGACCTGGCACTTCGACACAGCCATCCGATTGTACTGATTGAAGGAAGAACGGGGTCGGCGTTGAATGGCACTTACTTAAGAGCTTTGGATGACAAGTACGGGGAATTGGTGTGTTGAAGGGCATCAATCAACAATGTCTCCCCGGCGCAGGCCGGGGCCTAAGTTTTGTGCAAGACGCCGCGCAATTGAAACTGGGCCCCGGCCTGCGCCGGGGAGACAGCTAAAGTAGGTGCCATTCGGGTCGAAGTGAATTTTTTGCGAAAAAATTCACGCCCACCACTTGGAATTTCTTGGGCAGTAGAAAACGACCGCCTTACAATCTGGTAATCTTGGCACACGAATAGCGCCCACCGCGCTAATGGAGGCTCACCATGAAATTCAACGCTCCGACGCAAGTCACTTTCATCATCTCGCTTGTACTGGCCATCGTGGCTGTCCTCTCACGGTTCGTTGCGATTCAGAACGTCACCGTCAATGCATTCTGGATCCTGCTGATTGCGTATGTTGTACTAGCGATCGGTTGCGTTTTTCGTCGGCGCTGAGCGCACTTCCACGTTGTGCCTGCACCAGCGGCAATGGTGCAAATCCAAGTGCTCAAGTTCGCATTTTCCGCCCCGTCGCCATCACTACTCCCGCACATACCCCTGGTTTAGTTTGTTGGTGTTAGCGCCATCTACTTTTTCTTTTCAGGCGGCATCAAATCTTTCATCAACGATCGCGACTGCACACTGGTGATTCGCGTGCCGTCCCACAGATAGGCGAGATGAAGCGTACGGCGGCATTCAGACACAAGCCTTGGCAAGTAAACCGCAATACATTCGCCACCTTCTGATCTCACGCTGGGATAAACGATGCCGTGAGATTTTTCCAGGCTTCGAAGCTTCAGCGCAAACGCTTGCGATGCAGCGTAGGAATCAGGCGATAGTATCCTTTTGTCGGGCAGTTCCTTGCGCAGATCGTGAAACGTTCCCCGGATGCGCGCCTCGATCGCCAACTTTTCGAATGCGATGGGTTCCATCCGGCCTTCGCGCGCGAACTTCCCGGTATGAAAAACGGTTTCATCGATGGCCGTGTCGAGGTCTTTGCCGGCGTAATAGGCACCGAAGGTCGCGTCTGTAAAACGCGTCCCGCCGGGTCTCAGATAAGCAAAGGGTGCCATGACCAGCGTGGCACCCTCTCCCTGCGCACAATCTTCGGGCAGGAACATTCCCCAGCCTTCGATGTTTTTCTTTACGCGCGGATTCGTCAGGTTTGCCAGCCGTTCGAGTTGATCCCAATCCGCGTTGCCTGCGATATCCGCAAACAAATGAATGCTCGGGAAGCGCGTCGAAATCACCCGCTGACTGTGTGACCAGGCGAGACGACTGACAGCGATCAATCCCAACCTCCGCGGTTTGCATCAAGGTAGGCTCTGACGCGATACAAGTCTGCCAACTGACCGGTGAGCATCA
>JBKJMK010000198.1:0-11286 GCA_046596005.1 Usitatibacteraceae bacterium
TTGGTTTGTCCCAGCATCGGCCAGCTCACATCTTTCACCCGACCTGTGCGCACCAACTCCACGCGATGGATCGCCGTAAAGGGAGATTATATGAGCGTTGCAAACGAAGTTGATCGCCAAGCGGCAGTAAATCGCTACGCCATTTTGGATACGCCTCCTGATGGAACGTTCGACAATATCACTGCGATTGCAGCGTCCCTATTTAACGTTCCCATTGCCATCGTCAGTATCGTGGATCACGACCGGATCTGGTTCAAATCCCATCACGGCGTTGAAATTGAACAAGTGGGAAGAGATCCGGGACTTTGCGCTTCAGCCATTCTCACCGCCGCACCAACAGTCATCAGCGACACAAAAATTGACCCGCGATCACTGGCAAACCCACTGGTGGCAGGCGCTGCCGGCATGCGCTTTTACGCGGCCGCACCTCTCACGACTTCCGATGGGTTCAATTTGGGAACGCTCTGCGTTCTCGACAAGAAGCCCCGTCAGGTCACCGAAAGCCAGATGCGCATGCTGCAGAGCCTCGCGGCGGTCGTCGTGGATGAACTCGAGTTGCGCCTTGCCGCGCGGCGAGTTAAACAAATGGGCGAAGCGTTACAGGTGCGAACACTTGAACAGAAGGCGGATGCGGAACAGCGTTTTCGCCAAGCCTTCGACAATGCGCCTATCGGCATGGCTCTTTTGAGTCCTGATCTAAACGTAATCGAAGTGAACGCCGCTTTTTGCGAGATGTTCGGTTATCGTGAGGCGGATGTTCTCCTGACGCATATCACGGACTTAATTCGCCCGGACGACGTTGCTTTGTGTCTTGCGGCTTTCGCCAAACTGGAAGCTGGCGAGGTGCGCAACCATAAGACAGAGACGCGCTGGCAAGCCGCCAACGGACGACTCGTGTGGACCCGAATGACGTTGGCATCGGTGATTGATCCTGATGAACGACCGCTACGCTTCATTGTGCAGGTCCAGGACATTACGGAGCGCAAAACCGCTTCAATGCAGTAAACCCAATATTGGCGCGCCTCTCAGGGCACAAGTGCCCGGAGACGTCCGCCAGCGCTAGAGTTTGGCCTCTGGCCGGGCGGGATCAATACTCTTTCATAGCATGGTTCTCGGCGCGCTAGCGATTTTGCGCCAGACATGGTCGCGGACTCCATGCGCGCCCCAGGATGCCGATTTCGCAGTGTGCCACGCGCAGCCATCCATTCATAAAATCGGCGGCATACCTACTCGCAAGCGGGTATCACTCCTACACCATTCGTTAACCACCTATTTCAAAATTTCTCCATATTTAACGGAGGAATTATGGCTCTTTCAAACGCAACAACACTTGATAACAATGGGCGCGTACATCCGCTGCCAAACATAAACGCGGGCCAACTTGATGCACAGTCAAGCGGTGTGTCATGGGGGGCCATCCTGGCAGGCGCGGCCGCCGCAGCGGCCCTTTCGCTAATCCTGTTGATGTTGGGAATCGGTTTGGGGTTGTCGTCGGTTTCGCCCTGGAAACAAGATGGCGTCAGCGCTGCCGCTTTCGGCATCTCAACGATTATCTGGATCACCCTCACACAACTCGTCGCTTCCGGCATGGGCGGTTACCTCGCGGGCAGACTCAGAACGAAGTGGGTATCCGTTCATACCGACGAAGTTTATTTCCGTGATACGGCGCATGGTTTTCTGGCTTGGGCGATCGCTTCGCTCGCCACTGCTGCGCTGTTGACATCTGTCATCGGCTCGATCGTCAGCGGCGGAATTCAGGCCGGTGCCACGGTTGCCGGGGGCGCGGCATCCACTGCGGTCGCGGCCGCAGCCAGCGGCGGAGCGGAAGCGGCCAAGACTGACGCCGACAGCGGACCGATGGGTTACTTCGTGGATTCCCTTTTCCGCAGAGATGCGAACGCGGCCACAGGGAATACGACGGCTATCGGTGTTGCCCCGCAAACGAATTCGGCACCCGAAGTTAACCGTATTTTCATGACTACCGTGCGCATGGGCCCAATGGCGACTGAAGATGTTCGTTATGTCGGCCAACTTGTCGCACAACGCACCGGGCTCACCCAACAGGAAGCCGAAAAACGGGTAACAGATACCTATGCACGCATGCAGACAAAACTGCGTGACATCGAGACAGCGGCCAGGGAAGCGGCGGACAAGGCACGCAAGGCGTCCGCCTACGCGGCACTGTGGCTGTTTATTTCACTACTCATCGGTGCATTCGTTGCCAGCCTGAGTGCGACCTACGGCGGTCGCAGTCGCGACGCCTGATCAATCCACCATCCATCCACCCTTGTCCATACGGAGGCAACCATGCGTTCACTACTACTTCTATTTCTCGGCGTACCCATTCCCATCATCATTCTGATCGCGTTGTTCGTACGCTAGCAGACTGGCGCGCTTGTATTCGCAAATTTGAAAAAGGAATATCCATCATGGCAACTGCAACGAAAAAATCCGCAACCACAAAAAAATCGGCTAAACCGCAGGAAGCAACAGCGCTATTGCGCGCTGACCACAAAATGGTGAGTGGCCTGTTCGCCGCATACGAAAAAGCGCGCACGGCCTCGAAGAAACAGCAGATCGTTTCCGAAATCTGCAGCGAGCTGAGCGTACATGCCCAGGTCGAGGAGGAAATTTTTTACCCGGCAGTCAAAGCGGCATTGAAAGATAAAGAGCTGGTGCCCGAGGCAACGGTCGAACACGCGACCGTGAAGGATCTCATCGCGCAGGTCGAAGGTGTACTGCCTGACGGCGAAATGTTCGACGCGAAAGTAAAAGTGCTATCCGAGTACGTCAAGCACCACGTCAAGGAAGAGCATGAAGAGATGTTCCCCAAAGCGCGGGCAACCAAGCTCGATATGGTCGCGCTGGGGGCCCGGCTCGCGGCGCGCAAGGCTGAGCTGTTTGCACAGCGTAGCTAGCCACATTTATGTGGCGCGGCGTCAGTTGCCGCCCACACCCGGCGACGCGCGGTCGAGTTGATCGCGCAGGCGCTGGCTTGCAAGTTGGCTAGGACGCCTATTGGCCGGAACAGATGCTGACAAATTTTGGTGGAGATGAAGAGGATCGAACTCTCGACCTTCGCATTGCGAACGCGACGCTCTCCCAGCTGAGCTACATCCCCAAAACTATCCGTTAAATATTACACCAAGCCGTGCCGCCTGTCGCGACTGCGGCCAAGGTTCAGTCCATTCGTTTGTCCCAACTCTTCTGTTCGTTGTGTCACTGCTCGTCAACTTTGCTCTCAGCAATAACCGCCTTGGCGCGCTTCAATTTTTTCGCGAGCGCCGGGCCGCGCGCGAGCGCGACGCCGACGGACAAGACATCGATCATCACCAGATGCACCATGCGAGACGTCATCGGTGCGTACACATCCAGATCCTCGGGCACATCAGCATAGAGCGCAACCGTCGCCAAGCGCGCCAGGGGCGAAGCGCTTGCGCTGATGGCGATGACGGCCGCGCCGGCTGCGCGCGCGATTTCGACGCTGCGGATGAGCTCCCGCGTTCGGCCGGTGCCGGAGATCGCGACAACAACATCGTCTTTGCCGAGCAATGACGCGGACATGGCATGCACATGGGGATCGGAATAGGCCACGGCCGGAACGCCCAGCCGAAAAAACTTGTGCTGCGCATCCAGCGCAACAATGCCCGAGTTGCCGAGGCCATAGAATTCAATTCGCGCTGCGTTCGCGAGCAGTTGCGTCGCGCGCTCCAGCGCCACAGGGTCCAGGTGGTTACGGACTGTCACCAGCGCAGCAATGCCGCGATCAAATACTTTTGCGCCCACATCGGCCATAGAATCCTGCAGCCCGACATCGTGATGCACGAACGGCACACCGTGCGCGAGACTCTGCGCCAATCTCAGTTTGAAATCGCGGTAGCCGCTGAAACCTGCAGCCATACAAAAGCGCGCAACGGTGGGCTGACTAACGCCTGTGCGCGCCGCGATTTCGGGAAATGAGAGGCTGATGACAAGGTTGGGATGGCTCAACACATATCGCCCAACCGTCTGCTCCGAAGGTCGCATAGCGTCCAGCAAGCTCTCGATGCGGTCAAGCAGCTTGGCGGGCGGCGCAGCGGTCGCAGGGGCTGGTCCGGATTGCGGATTGCGCTTGGGGACCGGACTTTTCAACCGCCGTGGCTTGGCGGTTCGAATGCCCGCTTTAGCGGCCATAAGCGATATCCGGCGAACCTGAATACAGGAATAGTTGCATAATTCATTGTCCCGCCATTACTTGTAGTTTGTCAACACGACTCGTCATTTTCGGCGGAAAATAGACCTGCATGGATCTTGTTTAATGGCTATTGACGATAAAACTTGAAACATGGCATTGACTAAGTTATGTAGATTTTCTACAATCCTGTTATATTTTTTGCATATTCCCTCAAAGGAACCGGTATGCCGCTTCACCGAACTGTGGCGGAAATCACCGACCAGGTGAGAATCCGCAGCGACCCCACCCGCGCAGCTTATCTTCGTCGAGTGGAACAGGCGCGCGCGACCGGCACTTCGCGCGGTCGCATATCGTGCACCAACCTCGCGCATGCGTTCGCGGCGGAAGCGCCGCCGGATAAATTGGTCCTTCGCGAAATTCGCGCACCCAATATTGGTATCGTCTCGGCTTACAACGATATGCTGTCCGCGCATCAGCCGCTGGCGCGCTTCCCTGAACTGATCAAGCGCGCGGCGCGCGAGAGCGGGGCGACCGCGCAGTTCGCAGGCGGTGTGCCAGCCATGTGCGATGGCGTAACGCAAGGCCAGCCAGGGATGGAACTATCGCTGTTTTCGCGCGACATCATTGCCCAGGCAACGGCAATTGCGCTTTCGCATGCCGTGTTTGACGGTGTCCTGTGTTTGGGCGTTTGTGACAAGATTATTCCGGGGCTATTGATCGGCGCGCTGCAATTCGGGCATCTTCCGACAATCTTCGTACCGGCCGGACCGATGACCAGCGGGCTTTCCAACGATGAGAAAGCCAAAATTCGCCAGCAGTTTGCCGAGGGCAAGCTGGACCGTGCCGCTTTGCTCGACGCCGAGAGCCGCGCATATCACGGCCCGGGCACCTGCACGTTTTATGGCACCGCCAATAGCAACCAGTTGCTGATGGAAGTCATGGGCTTGCACCTGCCGGGTGCCGCCTTCGTCACACACAACACGCCTTTGCGCGATGCGCTCACCGCGGCAGCGACACGGCGCGTTGTGGCGATCACCCATTTGGGCAACGAGTACACGCCGCTTGCAAAGGTGGTCGATGAACGCGCCATCATCAATGCCATCGTCGGCTTGCTGGCAACCGGCGGCTCGAGCAATCACACCATTCACCTGGTCGCGATTGCGCGCGCAGCGGGCATCGTCATCAATTGGGACGACTTCGATGCGCTCTCGGCCGTGGTGCCATTGCTGGCGCGAATCTATCCCAACGGCAGCGCTGACATCAATCATTTCCACGCGGCCGGTGGTGCGGGCTTTGTGATTCGCGAATTGCTTTCCGCGGGCCTGCTGCATGGCGATGTCCTCACCGTTGCGGGAGAATCTCTATCCCGTTACAGCGAGGAACCGTTGCTCGACGGCGATAAAGTGGCTTGGCGCGCAGCGCCCGCGACCAGTGGGGACGATGGCGTGTTGCGCACGGCGGCAGCGCCGTTTAGCGCCGACGGGGGATTACGTGTACTGCGCGGAAATCTCGGCCGCGCGGTGATCAAGGTATCCGCTGTGAAGGCTGCACATCGGGTGGTGGTGGCGCCGGCAATTGTGTTTAACGACCAGGATGATGTGCTGACAAGTTTCACGCGCGGCGAGCTGCAACGCGATTTTGTGGCGATAGTGCGCTTTCAAGGGCCGCGCGCCAACGGCATGCCTGAACTGCACAAGCTCACCCCTGCACTGGGATCGTTGCAGGACGCGGGGTTTCATGTTGCGCTGGTCACCGACGGCAGAATGTCCGGTGCGTCGGGTAAAGTGCCCGCTGCCATTCATGTATCGCCTGAATGTCTTGCCGGCGGGCCGCTGGGCAAGGTACGCAATGGCGACATCATTCATCTGGACGCGGACGCGGGGACGCTTGAGGCGCGCGTTGCGGCGGAAGAATGGGCGCAACGTGTGCCGTCAACCGCCGATCTCACCCGCAACCAATTCGGCATGGGTCGCGAGTTGTTCCAATCAGCACGCGCGGTGGCACTCACCGCAGAGGAAGGTGCCGGCACGTTTGGAACACCTGTCGAGCGAGCCCCCAACATCATCCATCAAGCTGAACCCGCAGGAGCGCCTTCATGACACCCATCCGTGAAATTCTCGCGGCGAGCCCGGTGATGCCGGTGATCGTGCTGGATGCCGTCGATGATGCGGTACCGTTGGCTGAGGCGCTGGTCAGCGGCGGCATTCGCGTGCTCGAGGTCACCATGCGCACGGCGGCGGCACTCGACTGTGTGCGCGCCATTCGCGCTGCCGTGCCCGGCGCCATTGTCGGTGTCGGCACGATCACCACTATCGCTGACATGAATGCGGCGCGCCAGGCAGGTGCGATGTTTGGCGTGAGTCCCGGCACGACGCCGGATTTACTTTCGCACGCGGCAGTTTCAGGATTTCCGTTCCTGCCCGGATCGATGACGCCATCCGATGTAATGCGCGCACTCGATGCGGGTTTTACTGCGATGAAACTGTTCCCGGCCCGGCAGGCGGGCGGTATTGCAATGCTCAAGGCGCTCGGTGGCCCATTTCCACAGGTCATGTTTTGCCCGACCGGGGGCATCGATGCGGAATCGGCCCCTGCCTACCTTGCCCTGCCTAATGTCGCGTGCGTCGGCGGTTCCTGGCTGTCGCCCGCCGCGCTGGTTGCGAGCAAAAGCTGGGACGAAATCCGCACACGCGCCCAGGCTGCGACACTTCTCCGCAAATCCAACTGAACGGACATGACCTCACCATGACATCTGCCCCCACTCCCGAATGCCGCGCACTGGTGCTCTTTGGCGCCACCGGCGACCTTGCGAAACGCATGTTGTGGCCATCGCTGTACGCGTTGGATAAAGACGGTCTGCTGCCAACGCAATTCCAGCTCATCGGTGCGGCGACGTCGGTGCTCACCGATGAAGCATTCATCGCCAAGGTGAAAGATGCAATACAGTCGTCAGCCAACGCCTGTATTTTCGACGAAGCATTCTTTACATCCTTTGCAAAACGAATCCGCTACGTCACAGTGAATGTCCTGGCAACCGGCGGGCTGGACCCAATCAAGCGCGCGCTGCAACCCGGTGAAGGCGGCGTGATGTATTACCTCTCCACCGGACCGCAATTGTTCGGCCCGATATGTCTGGCACTTCGCGATGCCGGATTGGTCGATAAACTTTCCCGCATCACCATCGAAAAGCCAATCGGCACAGACACCGAGTCGGCACGCGTCGTCAACGATGCCATCGCTGCCGCATTCGAAGAGAACCAGGTATTTCGTATCGACCATTACCTCGGCAAGGAGGCGGTGCAAAATCTGCTGGCACTCCGATTTGCCAATTCGATTTTCGAGCCGTTGTGGAATAACAACGCCATCGAGCAGGTGCAGATTACCGTCGCCGAATCGGTTGGTGTCGAAGGACGCTGGCCGTTCTACGACGCCACCGGCGCGCTGCGCGATATGGTGCAAAGCCACATGCTGCAACTACTTTGCCTGGTCGCCATGGAGCCGCCGGCCAGCTTCACGCCCTCGGCAGTGCGCAATGAGAAAGTTAAGGTGTTGTGGTCGTTGCGCCCCATCACCAGTGCCGATGTTGCGACCCACACGGTGCGCGGCCAGTACACATCGGGTTTCAGCGATGGCAAGGCGGCAGTGGGCTACCTCGAAGAAACCGGCGCGGCAGTGGAAAACGGCCCCGGCAGCGATACCGAATCGTTCGTCGCACTGCGCGTGGAAGTCAACAACTGGCGATGGGCCGGCGTACCGTTTTATTTGCGCACCGGCAAGCGCCTGCAAAAACGCTGCAGTGAAATCATGATCCAGTTCAAGCCGGCACCGTACAACATCTTCGCCGGCATCGGCGCAACGCTGGCGCCCAACGCGCTGCTCATCAAGCTGCAACCCGAAGAGATGATCACACTCACGTTGATGCACAAAACGCCCGGCATGAATGAAGTGACGCTCGCGCAGGTGCCACTGAATCTATCGGTAGACAGTGCGTTCTGCCAAACCCGCCGGCGTATCGCTTATGAACGCATGTTGCTCGATGTGCTCAAAAATAATTCGGCGCTGTTCGTGCGTCGCGATGAAGTCGAAGCCGCGTGGCAATGGATTGACGGCATCATCGACGGCTGGCGCAGCACCGGGCAGAAGGTCAAGCCTTACACGGCGGGGAGTTGGGGACCGAGTGCCGCGATTGCGATGACGGAGCGGAATGGACATTCCTGGCATGAATAGAATTTCCTGACAGGGTTTGAAAGTCTAGCACTGGCGCGGCGTTTCAGTTATTTTTGCTCGGAAATGCGCGCGGAATGGCGATCTACGTTTCGTTAAGCTTCGCCCCACCTCGCGCCCTGTCCCACAGGGACTTCCTGCGGTCGCAGCTCGCTCGGATTCGCGAGGCACGAAACAAGCCGCAGGGCTTGTTTCATGTCCACGCTGGCTTCGCCCCACCTCGCCGCCTGCATGCGGCTCGGATTCGGCAGGCACAGAACAGGCCGCAGGGCCTGTTCTGTGTCCAGCCTCATCCACTATTCCGCAGACCGGCGGCTAGTCCGTTGATCGTCAGGTGAATCGCGCGCTTGGTGCGCTCGTCCGTTTGTCCCGCCCGATAACGTCGCAGCAAATCGATCTGCAAATGGTTGAGCGGGTCGAGATACGGGAAGCGATTGCGGATGCTTCTCGCCAGCGCCGGATTGTCTTCGAGGAAGGCCGTCGTGCCGGTGATCGCGCGCAGCATATCAACGCTTCGCTGCCATTCAGATTTGATGATGGAGAAAATCCGCCCGGCCAGCTCCCGATCAAGTACCAGGTCGGTGTAGCGGGTGGCGATGGCGAGATCAGTCTTGGCGAGCACCATGTCCATATTGGCGAGAACCGTTCTAAAAAACGGCCAGTCTGCATACATCTCACGCAGGCTCGCGAGTGCGGCCTCGCGACCATCGGGGGCAGCCTCGATCCATCGTTCCACTGCGCTGCCAAATCCGTACCAGCCGGGAATGGAGAGCCGGCATTGGCTCCAACTGAACACCCACGGGATCGCGCGCAGGTCGGCAATCGATTGCGAGGGCTTTCGTGACGCAGGACGGCTGCCGATATTGAGCCCGGCTATTTCGGCAATCGGGGTTGCGCTGCGAAAGAATTCCACAAATCCGGGTGTGTCATAAACCAACTCGCGGTAAGTCGCGCAAGCACTCGCCGATAGCTGATGCATCGCGTCCCACCATTGCGGCTGATCGCGGCGTTCTGCAGCGGGGAAATTCGACAGCATCGCCGCCGAAATCAGTGTCTCAAAATTCCTGCGCCCCAGTTCTGTATCAGAGTATTTCGCCGCGATCACTTCACCCTGCTCGGTAATTCTGAGGCCCGGTGCCGAGCAACCATCGGGTTGCGCCAGGATCGCCTCGAAGGTGGGCCCGCCGCCGCGCCCGACGGTGCCACCGCGGCCATGAAACATACGCAGCCGCACGCTGGCTTCGCTGGCCAGATCAACCAGCCCTTTCTGCGCGCAATAGAGCTCCCAGTTGGCGGTGAGGTAGCCGCCGTCCTTATTGCTGTCCGAATAGCCCAGCATGATTTCCTGCAAGCCGTCGCGGCTATTGAGCCATTCACGATATTGCGGCAGCGCGAACGCAGACCGCATGATCGCTGCGGCGGACTGCAGATCGGTGATGGTTTCAAACAACGGCACAATCGAAATCTTCAATTGAGGCGTGCCGTTCCGCGTTACCAGCGAGCCGGTTTCTTTCAGCAGCAATCCAACTTCCAGCAAATCGCTGACCGATTGCGCTTTGGAAATGATCGCGTTCGGCACCGCATCGTTGCCGAATCGCGCGTTGATGTTGGCCGCAGCCTGAAACACGTTTAACTCACCAACCGTGACCTCGCTATATTCTTCACCGGCAATTCTGAGCGGCCGCGGGTTGGCGAGTTCGCGCAACAACAATGACGCACGCGCTGATTCATCTAGCGCCAGATAGTCGGAACACACAGCGGCTTTGGCCAGCAGCTCCGCCACCACGACTTCGTGCACGTCGGAGTTCTGGCGAAGATCAACGGAAGCCAGGTGGAAGCCGAAAATATCGACGGCATATCGCAGTTGCGCCAGGCGCCCAGCCGCCAATGGCGCGCTAGCGTGGGTGGCAAGCGACATGGCGATGACATCAAGGTCATCGCGAAATTCACGCGGACTTGCGTATGCTTCAAGCGCGACTTCAGGACGCCGAATCGGTGTGCCGCCTGACAGCAACGTCATCGTCGTCGCGAGCCGCGCATACACGCCGATGAGCGCCTGGCGATACGGCTCATCCTGCCGGTGGGCCGAGGCATCGCCTGAATGCTGTGCCAATGCCATGAGCGCCGTGGTTGGGCTGACCAGGCGGCTCGACATCGACAGTTCCGCGCCGAGGTGATGCACTTCAAAAAGATAGTGCTCGAAAGCGACGGTGGACTGCCTGCGCATCGCGCCCTCGAGCGATTCGGCGGTGACAAACGGATTGCCATCCCGATCCCCGCCGATCCATGAGCCCATCCGGAAAAAAGCCGGGATGCGCTCCGGACCGGCAAGGGCGCGCTCTAAATCACAATAAATCCTCGGCAGTTCCGATAAAAATGTGTAGCGATAAAAGCTCAGCCCATTTTCAATTTCATCAATCACCCGCAACCGCGACAAACGCAGCATTGCCGTTTGCCATAGCTGCAGGACTGACCGTTTCAAACTGTCTTCCGACTCCAACCGCTCTTCCGGCAGCAGATCCGCACGCTCCATGTGCGTCATCAGGCGGGCGATATCGCGCTCACTATCGAGCACCGTCTTGCGTTGCACCTCGGTCGGATGCGCAGTCAGCACCGGGCTCACCAGCGCGCCACGCAGCCAACTGCGGATTTCGTCGGCAGAAATATTTCGCGCGGTTAGGGTATCGAGCGCGTGTCGCAGGCTGCCCATTTGCGGCTTTGATCCGGCCATGCGATGCGCACGGCGGCGGCGGTTCTGATGCCGGTCTTCGGCAATATTGGCGAGCAACGAGAAATGGCTGAATGCCCTCACCACACTCAATGTCTGCTCTATGCTCAGGCCACCGAGTTCATGATCGAGCTCGGTCTTGAGCGTAGCGATCGCCTCA
>JBKJMK010000232.1:0-3916 GCA_046596005.1 Usitatibacteraceae bacterium
GGCGTTGCAGCAGTTGGTCAATAAAATGCCCGCAGCACTCGCCCCGCTGCGCGCCAATCCGATACTCACACTGCCAACACCGAGCGACATGGATCGATGGGTGAAGGCGGCAGAAGAGGCAAGCCCGGCGATCGCACAATTGCGACTCGCCTACGAGATTGCGGTGAAGGAAATTGATCGCAACAGGGCAGGCCATTTGCCGACGCTGGATCTCGGCGGCAACTACAGCAGTAATTCGCAGCCTTTCACGACCTCCTCAGGCAATGTGGGGCCATCGTTCGACACGAAATCAACCGTACTCGGTTTGACGTTAACGATCCCGCTCTACCAAGGCGGTGGCACCCAGTCACGCGTACGCCAATCTTTGTCCAATCGCGACAAGGCGGGTGCAGATCTGGAAAATACCAAGCGCATCGTCGCGCAATCGGTACGCCAAAACTATTTGGGCGTCACCAACGGCGTCGCGCAGGTCAAAGCGCTGGAGGCCGCGCTCGTGTCAAACAAATCTTCGCTCGACGCAACCGTACTTGGCAAGGAAGTTGGTGTGCGCACCAACGTAGACGTGCTCAACGCTCAGCAGCAGCTATTTCAGGCACAGCGCGATTTACAGCAGGCGCGCTACAACACCATCATGAGTCAGTTGCGCTTGAAGTCGGCGGCAGGTCGGCTGGTCGAGGATGACCTGGCGGAAGTTAATCGGATGCTGGCACGCTGAACAGGCAAACACAGCCATTGGTGCGGATTTTCAGGCATTTTTATGCCTGCAAGGCCCACCAAATGGCGATCTACCTGATTAATTTCAGCATTGCATCTTCCAGTGCGCGCACTGCCCCAACATCGTCGAACAGCGCCGCACTTCCAGTCGCGATGCGCTGACGTACTTCATTTTGCCGATCTTTGCCGGACGCCAGACGGATCGCGGTACGCACATAATCATCATCGCGCTCGACGGCTAATTCCGTGAGCCCGACAATATCGAGCATCGCCGCCGTTTGCCGACCGCGCAGCATTGATCCTCGAAGCGTAACGATTGGTGCGGTGACGGCGATTGCATCAAAGCTGGAATTGCCGCCGGAAAAACCGGTGCTATCGAGGATCACATCGGCGGCGGCAAGCGTGCCGAGATACTCTTCATACGGCATGATGGGCAGCATTTGCAGCGATTTGTCGGGGTTAATACCTTCAGCGCGCAACGCCGCGCCGATTCTGGTGACAAAGGCAGTATTTGTGCGCGGCCAAAGCGACTCAATAAACGCAAACCGACAACCGGGCAATTCGCGCGCAATTCGCGAGGCGAGTCGATCAAAGTGCGGCAGGATCTTGAATAGCGGCTGGGGACAAAAAATCAGTGGTCGTTGTGGTGTACTGAATGAGTGTGGTGTGCGTTGGCGGGAAATATCGGGCCGGGCGACGCTGATACCAAAATGCGGCAGGCGGATTAACTGCTCTGTGTAGTGCTGTTGTGCGTTGCCCGGCTCGGCCGTATCGGCGGAAAAAAAATAGTCGATGCTGTCAATGCCGGTCGTGACGGGATGACCAAATGCCGCACACTGGATCGGTGCCAGGCGCAGTGCAGCCAACACCTGCGAATGCGGATGCATGCCGACATCAAGATAAATAAGTACGTCGAGTTGGCTCGCGTTTATTGCACTGGCAAGCGCGGGAATGTCAAACGCCATCTGCGAATAATGTGTTGCGCCACGGCGAATTTTTTCACTCAGGTTGTCACTGGTTTCGCCCGTGTACCAGACAAATGATTCAAATTTCTGCACATCGAGTTGGCAAATCCAGTTGCTAAAAAAATGCCCGACACTATGCTGGCGAAGGTAAGCGCTGACAAAGCCGACGCGAAGCCGACCGCCATGCGCGCACGGTTTCCAATCCACAGGTTCGGCGAATTGCGGCCACGCACGTCTGGCGACATTTTCCACGATGCGCCCAAACCGGCGCTGTAACTTGGTGTTGTCGAGGCCCTGATAGTGCAGATAGAACGGTGAGTAGCCCGATATCGCGTCCACACCCTCCTTGATGGACCAGCGAGCATCGCCCAGGATGCTTGCCTCGATATTGTCAATGCCGGCAACCCAGCTGGCATTGCTGTCTGCGATATGCTGGTCACTAAGGTACAACGCTGGCAGTGCCAGATCACGTGCGAACAACACCTTTAGCCAATCGGGCCGCAGCCGCGCAACAGCATTGAGGGTTTTCTTTCCGGCATCAATGTCGCCCTCGGCATTCCGGGCAAGGCCAAGCTCATATAGCAATTCAACAGACGCAGGATTCAATGCGTGCGCCCGTTGGAGTGAAACAACGGCGTTGCTGGCATCACCTGCCAGCCGTTGGGCATTGCCAAGCGCCTCCCATGCATTGAAACTCTCAGGCGAAAGCGCGGTCGCACGGGAGCCGATGTCGATTGCCTCGGGGTAGCGGGCAAGATCGGTGAGCACCAGTGCAAGATTGACCAGGGCAGAATTGTCTTCCGGTTGCCGGGTTGCCGTGAAACGAAGATGCGGATGTGCCGCCGCCACGTCGCCAGCGGCACGCAGCAGCAGACCAAGATTGGTGTGTGCCCGCAAAAAATCCGGATTGAGTCGAAGCACCTGCCGGTAGGTCTGCATCGCACCGGCCCGGTCTCCAGACTCCTCTTGCATCAGCGCGAGATTGTAGATCGCATCGACATAGCCGGGCGCAATGACCAGCACCCGCTGAAGGATCTCGATGCCCCGCTGCGGTTGCCCCAAGGCCTTGTGTACCAGACTGAGATTGTTATATGCAGGAAGGAAATCCGGGCTGCGGGAAATCGATTCGGTCAAATGCCGTTCAGCGTCGTTCAACCTGCCCAATTGGTAACAGGTGATGCCGAGCCCAAAATGGGCGCGACTATTTTCCTTGTCGAGTGCCAACACGCTGAGAAATTGCTGCTCGGCATCGGCAAGCTGTCCGGTTTTGAGCAAATGCATCCCTTGGGCGAGGGCGGTGACAGCGGTAGCGGGCACGCTACCCTGCCCCGAGAATCGGCGCAATTAATGCAACCGTTCTTTCCGTCGCACCGCGGTTTGCGTCGACGAGTTTGCGGCCTGCGTCAGCCATCTGTTTGCGGCGAGCACCATCACGCAGCAGGCCATGTGCGGCTCGCATGGCTGCGAGTACATCGGGCACTGCTTGCATCGCCCCTGCATCTTCGGCCAATCGTGCAACATCGGCGAAATTAAATCTCGACGGACCCATGATCACGGGCTTGCCAAGGCCGCAGGCCTCGATCAGGTTTTGTCCACCAAGTGGCAGGAAACTGCCGCCAATGATGACAACATCACAGAAAGAATAATAAGCCGCCATTTCGCCCATTGAGTCGCCGAGCAAAACTTCTGCGGACCAGCAATCGGTCGTGTTTGGCATCCCTTCGCTGCGCCTGCTGAAATGGAATCCTGCGCCCGCGATGTTTTCGGCCACCCGGTCAAATCGCTGCGGATGGCGTGGCACAAAGACCAGCAGCGTTTCGCGACGCTCCTTGATGTTGAATGTCTGCATATATGCTTTAAGGAGCATGGATTCCTCGCCCTCGCGCGTACTTGCGCAGAGCAATATTCGCTGTAAACCGAGTGGTGTGCGCCAGTCCTGGCCTAACTTGACCAAACCAGGATCAAACCCCACGTCGAATTTGATATTGCCGGTGACAACAATTTTTGGTGCGCCCAGGGCACTAAAGCGCCCCGCGTCCGCAGTCGATTGCGCAGCAACAACATATAACGACTGCAGAGAACGTTGAAGCAACGCGCGCACTGTGGAAAAACGCGCATATCCATGTGAAGATTTTTCACTTAGACGTGCATTGATCATGAGTGCGGGTACCGCATTGTGCTGACACGCATAAAGTAAATTCGGCCATATTTCAGTTTCCATAATAAGCAGGATGGAC
>JBKJMK010000355.1:0-5411 GCA_046596005.1 Usitatibacteraceae bacterium
GCTGAACCTGATTCTGAATCACCAATCGATGCAAACGGAAAATGGCATAGAAGCTGCCGTTGAAGTCGAAATGAACGCCGTAGCATACGGTGATCTGGCGAAACAGATGGACAGCATGAAAGTGGGCGATGCAATTACTGTCAAAGGATTTCTCTCCCGCAAGAGCCGCTACAGCCAGTTTCCGATACTGCACATAACTCAATTCAAAATTTAGCCAGAGGTCATCATGCCCCGTCCATCACCCCGTGGTAAGAAGTTCGACAAGAACAAGAAAGACACACGCAATCCCAATCGCGGCCTTTTTCGCCGCAAAAAATTCTGCCGTTTCACCGCAGAAAAAGTTGTCGAGATCGATTACAAAGACATCGGCATCCTGAAGGAGTTTGTCAACGAAAACGGCAAAATCATTCCGGCCCGCATCACTGGCACCAAAGCAAAGTATCAGCGCCAGTTGGATGTGGCGATCAAGCGCGCGCGATTCCTCGCCTTGATTCATTACACCGACCTCCACTAAGCAGAGGCCAGGAGAAAATCATGCAAATCATTTTGATGGAAAAAGTAGTTAACTTGGGCTCACTCGGCGACGTGGTAAAAGTCAAAGACGGCTATGCCCGTAATTTCCTGATTCCCCAGGGAAAAGCCAAGCGTGCAACCGACGCCGCCAAGAAAGAGTTCGAAGCCCGGCGCGCAGAGCTGGAGAAGAAAGCCACCGAAATTCTCACCGTCGCGCAAGCACGTGCGGAGAAGCTCGAAGGCTACATGGTGCAAGTTACCCAAAAAGCCGGCGTCGATGGCCGTCTGTTTGGCTCAGTCACCAACAGCGATATCGCTGAGGCGCTGACCAAGCAGGGCTTTGAGATTAAAAAAGGCGAAGTTGTTATGCCAAACGGTCCGTTGAAGACCATTGGCGATTTCCCGATCACCCTGACGTTGCACACGGACGTCAAGGCACAGATCACCGTGTCTGTATTGGGCGATCACAGCTAAAACATTGCTTCAAGGCGTTTGTTCGTACCTGCTGCAACACAAAAAACCGCTATCTCGAAAGAGGCAGCGGTTTTTTTATCCACAGCTTATACCGCCGATATGCACCTAAATTACACCGGATTATCCGTTGCGGTAGCATAGGTGCAGTGACAGAATCCCGGATCAAGTTTAGTCCTCCGACACCGCCAAAAAATCAAAGACCAATCCTGAATGGCTGCTCATCCCTCTGTCGTACCGTTGTATTCGCAGGATTCAGGAGACCCGCAAATCTCCGCGTTGAAGCTGCCGCCGCATTCGATCGAGGCGGAGCAATCGGTACTCGGCGGCTTGCTGCTGAATAACGAGGCATGGGATCGTATCGGCGATATCGTCAGCGATGAAGATTTTTACCGCGACGATCATCGCCGCGTTTATCGGCATATTTCCAAGCTGATCGAAAATAACAAACCTGCCGATGTCCTCACGGTGGCGGAATCGCTGCAACTGGGCGGCGAGTTGCAGGGCATTGGCGGCATTGGTTATTTGCAAAGCCTTTCCGAAGGCACGCCGAGTGCCGCCAATATTCGCTTGTATGCCGAGATCGTCCGCGAACGCGCCATCACCCGCCGCCTCGCTCGCGTCGGCGAGGAAATTGCCGACGCGGCATATGTGCCGAACGGCCGCGAAGCGCGCCAATTGCTCGACGAGGCCGAGAAAAAAATATTCGATATTGCCGAGATGGGCAGGAAACACGGGCAAGGCTTCATGTCGATGTCGGGCTTGTTGGCCGACGTCATGACGCGCCTCGATGAGCTCTCCAAGAATCCATCGTCAGTCACCGGCAAGGCAACCGGCTTCGTTGATCTCGATGAAATGACCTCGGGCATGCAGGATGGCGACCTTATCATCCTCGCTGGGCGCCCCAGCATGGGCAAGACTGCGATGGCGCTCAACATCGCCGAACATGTCGCACTCGGGCTGGGCCTGCCGGTGCTGATCTACTCGATGGAAATGGGTGGCACGCAGATCGCAGGGCGTTTTTTAAGTTCGATTTCCAAAGTTGACCAGCAGCGCTTGCGTACCGGCCGCCTGGAACCGCGCGATTGGGATCGACTCAATGTCGGTTTCGCGAAATTGAACGACGCACCGATTCACATCGACGAAACACCTGCGCTCACCGCACTGGAGTTGCGCGCGCGCGCACGCCGCATGTGGCGCCAGTACATGGGCCTTGGATTGATCGTCGTGGATTACCTCCAGCTGATGTCGGCGTCCACATCGGGTGAAAACCGCGCGACGGAGATTTCCGAAATCTCGCGCTCGCTCAAGGCACTGGCCAAGGAATTGAAGGTGCCGATCGTCGCGCTTTCGCAGTTGAATCGCTCACTCGAGCAGCGCCCAAACAAGCGCCCCGTGATGTCGGATTTGCGCGAATCCGGCGCGATCGAGCAAGACGCCGACGTGATTCTGTTTATCTACCGCGATGAGGTCTATAACCCCGAGAGCGCGGAAAAGGGCACGGCAGAAATCATTATCGGCAAGCAGCGTAACGGCCCTATCGGCACAATCCGCCTGACCTTCGTTGGACAAAACACCAAGTTCGAGAATTACGCAGGGCCGCAGGGGCATAGCCAAGGGTACTGAACGCGGTCCGATGAAGCGCATCGGATGGCATAATCAACCGCAGAAGAGAATCATCTCCGGAAGCATGCACTCCCATGACCCGCCCGATCCGCGCCGAAATCTCACTCTCCGCACTGCGTCACAACTACGCGCTTGCCAAGTCGAAAGCGCCACATACAAAAATATTCGCAGTCGTTAAGGCCAACGCGTACGGTCATGGATTCAAACGCGTTGCCGCGGCACTGCACGACGCCGACGGCTTCGCCACGCTTGAACTTGATTCGGCGGTTCAACTGCGTGACGCAAAAATTGAATCGCCGATCCTGCTGCTCGAAGGTTTTTTCGGTGAGAAAGAATTGCCGACCTATGTCCAGCAAAACTTCACATCGGTGGTGCGCGATCTGGAGCAGGTCAAGCAGATCACTGCCGCCACACTCGCGAAGCCGCTCGACATCTTCCTCAAATTCAATACCGGCATGAACCGGCTCGGGCTGAAAGGGCCGCTATCAGGCTACGCCGTCAACATGGCCGCCTCGCACCGCAATATTGGTGCCGTTACGTTGATGACGCACTTTGCGAGTGCCGATGGCCCGGATGGCGTGGCGGTGCAGCTCGCCCGATTCGACGACATTGTCAAAGCGGCCAAACCGGTCTTCGGAAAAAAAGCGCTCGGGCAAAGCGTCGCCAATTCCGCCGCGTTGCTCAAGTTTCCCGAAACTCATCGTGATTGGGCGCGCCCCGGCATCATGCTCTATGGCTCCTCGCCGTTTGCCGACGTGAGCGCCGAATGGCTGGGCCTGAAGCCGGTCATGGCGTTGCGCAGCGAGATTATCGGTGTGCAGGCGCTCGATGTTGGCGACAGTGTCGGTTATGGTGGCCTGTATACGGCAAAAAAGAAAATGCGCGTCGGTGTGGTGGCTTGCGGCTATGCAGACGGCTATCCGCGCCACGCGCCCGGCAGCAACGAACACGGTACACCCGTGATCGTGAGCGGCAAACGCACCCGCACTATCGGCCGTGTCTCAATGGACATGATGGTGGTCGATCTCACCGACATGCCGCATGTGCATATCGGCGCGCCGGTGACGCTGTGGGGTGAAGGGCTATCGGCGGACGAGGTTGCACATGTGGCAGGGACAGTCGCCTATGAACTCTTTTGCGCCATCATGCCGCGCGTGCCGATGGTGGAAATCGATTGATGGCAGCAGTCCCCACCAAAGGTCGTGGTAAAGCACAGAAAACACCGCCCAATCCCACGCCAAAAACCCTGCTGATTGCGCTGCAAAAAGAATACTCGACGCGGTTTCATATGTTCCTCATCGTCGCGGCCTGTATTTCGGTCGCGGTATTGACCACGCGATTGATGCTTAGCGCCGGCGTAACGGTGATGTGGGAGCGTTACGCGACAGCACTGGTGCTGGCTTACGCGACATTTTTCGCCGGTGTTTGGGTATGGTTGCATTTATCCCAATACGGGCGCCACCTGCGCGCAGACTGGGGACGCAGAAACAATTGGAGTCCCGATGGCGCACTGGACATACTGCCCAGCCTCAATGTTGGTGGTGGCTCAGCCGCCCCGGTTGATGTTGCCTTTCAAGGTGGCGGGGGCGGATTCGACGGTGGTGGCGCTGCGGGAAGTTGGGATGTTGCGGGCGCGTCGATGTCCGTTGACGCACCAAGTTCGAACTTGTTCGATGGCATCGGTGATATCGGCGACGCAGGCGACGGCGAAGGTGTCCTGCTGGTCATCGCCGGCATCCTCATTGCGATTGCGCTTGCCGTCGTATTCGGCGCGACTGCCTACGTGATCTATCAGGCACCGGCGATTCTTGCTGAAGTGATTTTCGAAGTACTGCTGGGTTCATCATTGGCAAGAGGTGCAAAGGCACTCGATTCCGCCAACTGGGCAGCGGTGCTGCTGAAAAAAACCTGGAAGCCATTCGCGATGATGGCCGCAGTCGCAATGACGTTTGCGGTGTACTGCAATGTCGCGTTTCCGAGTGTGACGACGGCGGGTCAACTAGTACAGATAATCTTGAAGTGAAGCAACCACCATGCGCCAATGTTCATTCAAGCATTGCCGTGCAAACCTGGAACTGCGTAGAATATGACTGTAAATATATTCAGTACTCTGGCAAGTGACGATACGAGAATCACTGTGACGACCAAAAATCCACGCCCGCCAAATTTTAGTGTTCATCATCCCAGCGGAGGCTGGGAGCCAGCTCACCCCTATTTCAGTTGCACGAAGGACTGGATCCCAGCCTCCGCTGGGATGACGGCAACTTTCTAATGGCCAAACCAAAAACCCTCTACTCCTGCACCGAATGCGGTGGCCAAAGCCCGAAGTGGCAAGGCCAGTGCCCGCACTGCAACGCCTGGAATACGCTCATTGAAGGTGTGGCTGAAACGGCCAGCGCCAATCGCTATTCCACACTCGCAGGCGTAAACGCCGAGCGCGGCAAGGTGCAATCGCTCGCCAAAGTCCGCGCCGAAGACATGCCGCGTCGCCCCACCGGCATCGGCGAATTTGATCGGGTGCTCGGCGGCGGGCTGGTCGATGGTGGTGTCGTGTTGATCGGTGGCGACCCGGGCATTGGCAAATCGACGTTGCTTTTACAAGCGCTCTCCGCTGTCTCCGGCGGTTCGTCGGTGCTTTACGTGAGCGGCGAAGAATCCCCGCAGCAAATCGCCATGCGCGCCAAACGCCTCTCGCTCGAAACGCACGACGTCAAGCTCCTCGCTGAAATCGAACTGGAAAAAATCCTCGCTACCTTGGTGGCCGAGAAACCGCAAGTGGCCGTCATCGATTCCATCCAGAC
>JBKJMK010000398.1:0-8658 GCA_046596005.1 Usitatibacteraceae bacterium
CCGGCCTTGTTGCCGAATTTCCTGTCGAACCATCTCTATATCTGGGAATACAACATCCGCGACTCCACGGTGCTGGGATTGATCGGCGCTGGTGGATTGGGGCTGCTGGTATCGGAAGCGGTTTCGCTGTTTCAGTGGGGACGGCTGGCGACGATCCTCATCGCGATTGTCCTGTTGGTGGTAGCGTTTGATGCGCTGTCCCGAAAGGTGCGTAGCGCGGTGCTTTGAGCCCTACCTCTTCATCCGGGTTGGCGCGGCGAAATCCGCGCTGTAAGCGCTAACCACCAGCACGGGCGGGGCCTGTAGACTGAAAAGCCTTCAACAAGGTCGCCAATGCTGGAGTGTGCGTTTTTGCGTGGCCTAATTTTAGTGATGATTGTTCGGCGCTATGCGGATTAGTGCAAGATTTCCCCGGTTTCTATCCCCCATCTCCGCAATTCGTCCCGCATCTTCTGCAATCCGGCCCCGATCAATGGCGAAGGGACTGGTGAGATCGCTATTCTCCACCCATCTACTGTTCACGCCATCCCGTAAACTCATTCACAACCATCCTTCAAAACATGTTTAAAGCTCTCGGCAATTTCATTCATAGAACCCCTTGGTGGGGCGTTGCGATATTTGGCCTTTTCACGCTGGTGACGCTGGTCATGTTCGCGACACCGATTCAGGTGATTCGGTTGGCTGAAAGCGGATCTACCCCGGGAGAGAAGCGCGCCATCAAGCGGGAGATTGATCACGCCTTTGGCGACAGCGCGCTGAATATAGCCGAAGGTATCGTCGGCAGCATGAAGCAGCGTGCGAATGACCCGGTCAGGAAGGCGGAGCTTGATCGCGCGCTACTTGAGATTGACCGGGCACGCAAAGAGCTTTCCAATGCCGAAGCCGAAGCGGGTAACGCGATGCGCTCTGCGACGCGCGAAGCGGCTGAGGCAGCGCACGAAGCTGCACGTGATGTCGCCCAGTCCGCAATCGATTCGGCGACCGAAGCGCGGCAAACCATCGAAGAGGCACGTAACGAGGCGCTCGACAAACTTCGCGACAAAGGCGTCGATACGACCGCCACAGCAAAATCGTTCGATGACCTGATCAAAAGTGCAAAAGATCGGGAACAGGCGGCCAAAGACGCACTGAAATCCATCAGGGAATTCCGCGACAGCAATGTCAACGTCAAGATCGATTTGCGCAAAGGATTCAACGTTGATGTGGATTTGGACGATGCTGTGAAATCGGGGGGTTCAGCCCGTGGCGGTGAAACTGGGGGAAAGAAAGAAATAACGCCCCCGATAGCGTTAAAAGTGCCTGCTCCACCCGCTGCATCTACCAAACCCACCACGCCCACGACACCTACCACGCCCACCTTACCCACCGCACCCACGTCGGCTTCGGGTTTGGGCATTGGCCTCAATGATCGGGGCAGCCAACTGCCGCCAATCATTCCCCTGACCCCGCTTGCGCCTGAATTTCGCGACGACATCCGTGCCAAAGTTGCCGGTGATGTTTGGCGCATCGGTGTCGGATCGGCACTCATCCTTACTTTTATCCCGTTGTTTATCATGCTGATCATCGCCAAGGTCTACATCGGTCGGTCACGTCGTGCACTGGCGTTTGCTGACCAGAAAAATCAAGAAGCCGAGATCAGCAACGTGAACCGGCAAGTGACCGAAGCGCGCCTGCAGGCCCTGCAAGCCCAGGTTGAGCCGCATTTTTTGTACAACACATTAGCCAACGTGCAGGCGTTGACAGAAGTCGATCCACCGGCTGCCAACCAAATGGTCGGGCATTTGATCCAGTACCTGCGTGCATCATTGCCAAAAATGCGTGAGAACTCATCGACAGTCGGGCAGGAAGTCGAACGGGTGCGTGCGTATCTGAACATCCTGAAAATGCGCATGGGTGCCCGGCTGGACTTCGGCATCGATGTGGCCGATGATTTGTTGACGGCTCCGTTCCCGCCCATGATGCTGCCGTCGCTCGTCGAAAACGCCATCAAGCACGGGCTGGAACCGCAGCGCGAAGGCGGGAGAATCGATGTCGTGTTCGCAAAGTTCTTCACGGCCGGAGGGGAGCGCATCCGCCTGCAGGTAAAGGACACCGGACGCGGTTTGTCGGACGCACCGATCCAGGTGGGAGGCGGCGTGGGACTGTCCAATTTGCGCGAACGTCTGGCTGCGCTTTATGGTGATGAAGCCAGGTTCACACTTGAGTCCAATGATCCAAAAGGCGTCGTGGCGACCCTCGAACTTCCCGCAACATTGGCCGCGCAACAGGCCGCATCGCCGACCACGCGCTCAAGCAAAAGTTTGCTGATTGTGCCGCCTAAAACAGGCTGGGGACGCGCCTGGGGTGCCGCCACCAAGACGCATAGCGTATGGACAAAAATATTATCGGTCGTGCTTGTCAGTTCAATTGCAGTGCTTGCAGTGTTGTTGGTCGTCGGGCTGATTGCACTTTACACGGGCTGGATGCCAGTGCAAGTCGGCGCATCGCGGCTCGATGGGATGGAAGGCATGGCACTGGGCTCGGTTGGCCTCTTGATTGGCTTCGGCGCAGCAGTATTGGCGGCAGCGATTGTCGTCGCCGTAATTTATGGGTTGGGCTTTTTGTTTGCGGGTTTGCTGGTCTTTATCCCGCTGGCCATTCTAATTTCACTGGTGCCGGCACTGGCACCGTTCGCGGTCGTTGGATTTGTGATTTACTGGTTCTGGTGGCGGAAACGGTCCAAGCCGGGCGTCATTGATGCGGTACGCAAATAGTCACGGCATAATCTTGATTTTGCATCAACTGCATCGGAGTTTAATTTGACTACAGCAATCATCGCGGAAGACGAACCCATTCTCCGCGCGCAGCTAAAATCCAAGCTGGGAAAACTCTGGCCGGAGCTCAAAATCGTCGCCGACGTAGGCGACGGCGAAGCAGCGCTCGAGGCGATTGGTGAGCATCAGCCGCAATTGGCATTTCTCGATATTCAGATGCCGGAGATGACGGGGGTCGAGGTGGCGCGGAGTCTCGTGGCAAACCCCGCGCTGCGATGTCACATCGTGTTCGTGACTGCGTTTGACCAATATGCGATCGAAGCATTTGAAACCGGTGCCATCGATTACGTGCTCAAACCCTACAGCGATGAACGCCTCAAGGCCGCCGTCGACAGGCTCAAAGAACGCTTGTCGATCGTGCCCGCCCCGCCGCCGCAAAATCTGGAAGCGCTGCTCGCGCATCTCGCTGTCAAGCTTAATCCACAGAATGAAAAACTGAAATGGATCAAAGCCAGCATCGGCGCTAACCTGCGATTAATTCCGATAGAAGATGTATTGTTTTTTCAATCCGATGAAAAATACACATTGGTGGCGACCAAGGAATTCGATGCCCTGATCAAAACGCCGATCAAGGAAATTCTCGACGGCATCGACGCCGAAAAATTTTGGCAGATCCACCGCTCGACCATCGTCAACGCAGCATCCATCGAAGCGGTCACTCGCGACTTTCGCGGTCAGGCGACCGTGAAGGTCAAGGGCCGCAAAGAAAACCTCACCGTCAGCCGACCGTTCTCGCATTTGTTCAAGCAAATGTAAACGGGACACCCTATTTACGCGGCGCACCGGACACCACGACATTAATCGGAGCCCCCGTGCGCTCGATTAGTTCGCGCCGTTTAAACTCCAGTCGTATTCCGGATGCGAAATCGTGGCTTTTTTGTCAGTGATCGATTGCTGATCCGCTGCACTATCGGCCAGCAATTTGGCATAGCGCGCGAAATAGTCTTCGCGGCTGTTGATCGCGGGTGTTTTACCATCGAAACCTTTGTACCCGCTGGCCCAGTCCTCCTTGAACCAGTCAAAAATCTTCGAGACCTCGAGCTTGCCGTTTGCGTAGCGATTGCGCGAACGATCTGATAAAAAACGCACCGCCTGTTCTTCAAGTTGTTTATCGAGGCGCTCGGCAACATAGGCCTCTTCACGCAGCGCTGGACAGCCGATTGAGGCGCAATTGGCGGCATAGTGCACGCGAACCTCGTTATAGACGCCTGGTTTCCGCAACATTTCATGCTCGACTTTATCCAGGTAGGAATCCTGGCCGAGCAGTTTAAAGAATTTGCGTTTCCAGCGATTATCAAACACGCCGCCAATATCCTTGATCGATTTCACTGGATAGTTTTGGAGAATAAGTTCCAGTGTGTAGCCGTTATAGGCATTGATGAGAAAAGCCATTTGTTGCGGCTTGCTCCACGCGTTGAATTCGGATTCCTTCACGCTGGAGAGGGAATCGAGATAGGTTTTCAAGAGCGCACGGTCTTTGCTGAAATCGGCGTACTTCACCTTGCTTGATTTTCCACCGTCGACCACGACGACGTGTTTTTTTAGTAACGCGGTGAATGCGGCGTGTGCGTGATCAAACGATTGCGCAGAGGCGATCGATGTGAATAGCATTGCAGCACAAGCGAGGACTAATTTTTTCATCATATTCCCTTCCAAAAATGTTGTTGTTCCGCGCCGACCCATCACCCGCCGCGTTCTCGCGCCTCCTGGGTGGGGCAACGGCGACTAATGATGTGCCACGTCCTTCGCTTCGGTTGGGTAGGCCGGTGTGTTGTCTGGTGAGACAACGAGCGAGATGACTTTTCCGAGGACAGTGCCAAAATTTCCTTCGCCGCGCGTCCAGTCGTTCAGCGCTTTGGTCACGGCCAGTTTACCCACGGTCGCCGTTGAGCGCTTGTAAACGCCAGCCGCGTACTTGTTGGCTTCGCCCAGTGTCGGGTAAATATGAATCGTGCCAAGGATGCCCTCCAGCCCAAAGCCGTGTTTCATCGCCGCAACGAACTCGACCAGCAAATCGCCAGCATGTTCGCCAACGATCGTCGCGCCCAGAATTTTGTCCGATCCTTTTGGTGTGATCACTTTCACGAATCCATGCGCCTCTCCATCTGCAATCGCTCGATCAAGGTCGTCAATCCCATACACGAATACATCGTGGGCAATTTTTTGCTCAATCGCTTCCTGCTCGTTGATACCCACCCGCGCGACCTCCGGATCAGTGAAGGTCGCCCATGGAACGACCGAATAATCAACCTTGAATTTCTTGAACTTGCCGAATAGCGCATTTACGGATGCGAACCACGCCATGTGTGCGGCCGTGTGCGTGAACTGAAACGGGCCGGCCACATCGCCGCAGGCAAAAATATTCGGGTAAATCGTCTCCAGGTAGTCGTTTACTTCCACCACTTTTTTTGCAGGTATTCCGAGCTCTTCAAGCCCGTAGCCAGTGGTGTTGGCAATGCGACCGACCGCGCAGAGAATTTCATCAAAGCCAATTCGTTTTTCCTGTCCCTCACTTTCAACGATAAGAAATTTCTCACCGTTTTCAACCACCACCTGCTTGGCTTTGTGGCTAACCAGTACGACAACGCCCTCGGCCTCAAACTTTGCCTTGACCATCGCCGAGACCTCGACATCCTCGCGGATCATGATGCGCGGCAGCATTTCAACCTGCGTAACCTTTGAACCAAATCGCGCGAAACACTGGGTGAGTTCAGAACCAATCGGGCCGCCACCCAGCACCACAAGACGCCTGGGTAGTTTGCGAATATTCCACACATTGTCCGATGTGAGGGGCTTGCATTCCTGCAGACCGGGAATCGGTGGAACAAACGGCCTGGCCCCTGCGGCGATAACGATATTCTTCGTCGTCAATTTTTGCCTGTTGCCATTGTCAAGTGTGATTTCCACCTCCCAGGGCGAAAGAATTTTTGCGCTGCCTTTTACGCAGTCCACGCCGAGACTGGAATACCTGGCGACCGAATCGTGCGGCTCAATGTCCGCAACGATTTTTTGCACCCGTTCCATCACCTCGGCGAAATCCCATTCTGCAGTGGCTGATGCGATACCGAATTCTTTGGATCGGGAAATGTGGTTGAGCAACTTGGCCGACCGGATCAAGGCCTTGGATGGCACACAACCGGTATTGAGGCAGTCGCCCCCCATCTGGTGGCGTTCCACCAGCGTCACTTTGGCCTTTACGGCGGCAGCGATGTAACTGGTAACGAGGCCTGCGGAACCACCGCCAATCACGACGACGTTGCGATCAAAGTGCGTGGGCTTTTTGTCAGCCCACCTGGCATATACCTTACGTGAACGGACACCATCGACCACTTTCTTGGCAATAATCGGCAGGATGCCGATCAGAATAAATGCGCCGATCAGTCCTGGTGAGAGGATGCCCTTTAGTGAGGTGATCCCGGAAAGCTGTTGCCCGGCATAAACGAATACGATGGTGCCGGCCAGCATGCCCACCTGCGACACCCAGAAAAAAGTCCACGTTTTCATGCTGGTCAGGCCCATGACGACGTTGATCACAAAAAATGGAAACGCCGGCACCAGCCTGAGGGTAAATAAATAAAAACCCCCTTCTTTTTCGACCCCTGCGTTGAATGCTTTCAATTTGTCGCCAAACTTGGCCTGAATGGAATCGCGCAGCAAAAAGCGCGCAGCCAGAAAGGCCAGCGTCGCACCGATGCTGGATGCGAACGAAACGATGATGACGCCCCAGACGAGCCCAAAGATGGCACCCGCGACCAGCGTCATGATGGCGGCCCCGGGCAAGGACAAGGCCGTAACCGCCACATAGGCGGCGAGAAATATCAGGGCGGTCTGCACTGGATTGGCCTGATAAAACGCGGCAATTGCCCCTTGTTGCGTCTTGAAATAATCCAGACTGAAAAACCGCCCCAAGTCGAAAATAAAAAAAGCGGCGATAAGCGCCACGACAA
The DNA here is from genome assembly GCA_046596005.1 of Usitatibacteraceae bacterium. Lineage (GTDB taxonomy): Bacteria > Pseudomonadota > Gammaproteobacteria > Burkholderiales > Usitatibacteraceae > UKL13-2. Next base: position 6,761 of record JBKJMK010000398.1, read on the forward strand.
ATAGCAGGACAATTATTTTGGTCTTTTTCATGCTTTTTCCTGAGAACAATACTCGATTTAGTTGGAACGACGGCAAAGGATCAGGTTGTTTTCTTTCGTGACTTCGCAGCCACCCCAGCCTTTCGACCCTTTCGACCCATTTGACCCTTCACCACCTTCATCAGCTTTACGGTCGGTAGTGTCGGTGCGCGACGTTTTTTGGCGGGCGCTTTCGGCATCCCATGCGGAATCGTGTTGAGTGGCCGCATTTCACTGCCACTATCGAGAAATTGCGCATGAAGATCGACGGTCTGGCGGTTACCGATATCATCAAAATGACGCTCCAGCCAGGCACTCGTCGCTTCGCGTCCGCGATCGCGCAGCGTCTGCAGGAATGACCAATCGGTACATAATTTGGATGCGGCGGATAAATCCCCCAACGCATCGTCGGCGCGCAGTGAATGAATCAGCACGTATTTCAACTGATCGCGATATTCGTCCTTCAGCCAGCCGTCGCCGATCAACTTTTGCACAAACGCGACCGCGCGCAGCTCTTTAATCAGCGCCGAGTTAAAGCTGATTTCGTTCACGCGGTCTTCAATCTCGTGCGGTGTGGTGGGCGTACCAAGCCGCACGATCGGATTGATGTGGATAATCAACACATCGCGGGCGTCGGTACGATAGAACAAAGGGAACAGCGCAGGATTGCCCATGTAGCCACCATCCCAATAGCTATGGCCATCAATCTCGACGGCCTGGTACATGAAGGGCAGACAGGCCGACGCCATCACGACATCCACCGTAATTTCAGGATTTTGAAATATCCGCACATTACCGCTTTGCACATTGGTGGCAGAGAGAAACAGCTTCTGACCTTTATATCGGTTGAGCGCTTTAAAATCGATTTGCTCGGTCAGCAGATTTCGCAGCGGATTGAAATTGGTGGGATTGAGTTGATACGGTGAATACGCGTTTGTCATAGCCTTGAAAGCCTGGAAAGACAGGCTGTCGTCGTTGTTCCAGTGATTGCCTTTGAGTCGATCCCAGGGTGACACCCTTACAAACGAGTAACGCTCACCAGCCTCCGAAACGGCCTGCCAAAATTTCTCCAGTGCCGCCCGCGCGCCATCGCGCCCGGCAGTCTGCATGCCGTGCGCCAGAACGACCGCATTCATCGAGCCCGCACTGGTACCGGAGATACCTTCAAACGCAAGACGCCCATCTTCGAGCAAGCGATCAAGCACACCCCAGGCAAACGCGCCATGCGCGCCGCCTCCCTGAAGGGCGAGATTGATGGTCTTTGCGGCGTTGGGGCGCGATGGCTGGGCAGCAGATTTTCGGGGCATGAAGTGCTCCAGAATGAGCGGGATACGTGTGCAGGCAAGAGTGAAAGGTAACCCGACAACGCGACAACGGCAAGTTAATTCGCCGCATGTACGGATGGGGTTTCAGGCGCAAACCGATGGTGCGCGAAGCAAACCGAGCGCGTGCGGGGCGGCGTAAATCGGACCATCGACGATGCGTTTGAAATACGAGTGGTGCGCGGCCGAGCCTTCAGGCCAGTTCCCAAGAAAAGATTGCTGAAATTTCACCGCGTCGTAATGCACCGGAACGGCGTCCACGTACAAGCTGCCGATCTTGCCGCCGTACTGCGAAAGTCCTTCCCTGGCGGGGAAAACCGATAGACGCGATATCAGGCCATATTGTGTATGTGAGAAATTCGGCATGCCTGCCGCGCCGTTGTTGATAACAAAGTGCGCTGGGCCGGGATTTGCATCAGCGAAGCGGCGAAACGTCGGCAGACAGGTATGGCTGGAGGCAAACCCGGCGAGATTGGCAGCGCGGCATATCTGCTGCAGCCAGGTGACATTCGCATTGTCATGCAATTGGTCGTGGGCGAAGCGCCAACCAGCGAGGGA
>JBKJMK010000423.1:0-4732 GCA_046596005.1 Usitatibacteraceae bacterium
CGTTGGGCGGGTGCTGGGAATGTCTGAGCAACTCGTTTTCCACGGTGCGAGCGTTGATGAACTCCATGCCGATTTCGAGTTTGCGGTAGGCCACTATATTTCCGAATGCGAGAAAGAAGGACGCCGTCCGGAGAAACCCGCCTCAGGCAAGCTATTACTGCGTTTGCCACCCGAAGTGCATGCCGCCGCAAGTGTTGCAGCCGCGAGTGCGGGCAAGAGTCTCAATCAGTGGGTTGCCGACGTTGTGGAGAAAGCGGCGGCTGGATAAGCCATCGTGTTCAACCTGGACACAGCGTTTCCGCCGGTCTGCAAATCGCGGTGCGTCAATCAGGCCAGTTCGTTGTAATACGAATAGCCCTGGGTCAAACACAATCCACGCCGCCATTCGACGGGCTTGTTGCCGTAAGTGAATGCAATGCGATCGACGCACAGTAGCGGCGTGCCTTTTGCCACCATCAAATATCCAGCGGCCGAATCGTCGGCAGCCACGGCGTGCAGGCGTTCTTCGGCCCTGATCATGCGCAGACCGTAGCCGGTTTCGAGGAAACTGTAAATCGAGCCGCGTGATTCGCGAATTTTCTCCAGCGTCAAATTTGGGAATAACACCGACGACAAAACAATTTCATCAAGAATGATCGGCGTATCGGCAAACACCAGCACTCGGCGTATTGAAGTCACCGCTGCGCCAGGTTTCAAATCGAGGGCGCCCGCGACCTCAGCGCTTGCCTTGCCACGCTTCACGTCGATGAAATTTGTCGTCGGATGGACTTTATCCTTATTGCCTTTATCCGGAATAATGCGCAGGAACCGATACTGATGCTTCGGCTCAGTGTGTGTCGCAACAAATGTGCCTTTGCCCTGACGACGAATCAAAATATTTTCGGCAGCCAGCGCATCGATGGCTTTGCGAACCGTTCCCTGGCTCACCTGATAGCGCGCGGCAAGCTCCATCTCTGAAGGAATCGACTCCCCGGGCTTCCACTCCCCGGCAATCAAACTCTGCGTCAGCAAGATCTTGATCTGATCATAAAGTGGACGAAAACTGGGGCCTGGAATGCTGTTTTGCATAAGAAAGTCGTTAGGATTTGCGGCGGATTGATTTCGCATGGAGGTTAGCACGGCGGCGTAAATGCTTTGTCTATTTTATGTCTTATATAAGATATAAGTCTATTGACATTTAAAATGGCACGACATAATATTGCTGCACTGCGCAAATGCCATTTCGCCGCGCAGACCAAGTCCGCAACACTCGAATTCCGGAAACCATGACGCCATATCTACGCCCTCGCCGCTCAATGCTCTACGTGCCCGGTTGCGCGCCGCGCTATCTGCATAAAGCGCGCACGCTGAAGGTGGATTCCCTGATTTTTGATCTCGGTGATTCGGTGCTGGTCGAAAACAAGGAAAGCTCGCGCGACCAAATCGTTGAAGCCATATTACAAGGTGGCTTCGGACGCCGCGAACGCGTTATTCGCGTCAACGACCTTGATTCACCATGGGGTATCGAAGATATCAAGGCTGTCGCCAATATCGGCGCGGACGCAATTCTGTTTCCGAATATTGAAAGCAAGTCAGATGTGATCGAAGCGCTGTCCGCGCTCGACAAATCCGGCGGCTCACACTTGCCGATCATGGTAATGATCGAAAGCCCGATCGGCGTACTGCGTGCCGAAGAAATTGCCTCAGCGTCAGACCGCATTGCCTGCATGATTTTGGCGACCAGCGATTTACTGACGCAGCTGCACGGCCACAAGACGCCTGATCGTTTGGCGCTGCATTATTCGTTATCGCACGTGTTGCTGGTTGGTCGCGCGTACAAACGCGGCGTCATCGATGGCATCAGCGTCGATATCAAGGATATGCATTCCTTCGAACTCGCCTGCCGCCTCACGCGCGATCTAGGCTTTGACGGTAAATCGCTGGTGCATCCCAATCAACTTGCGTATTGCAACGATGCGTTCACACCAAAATCCGCAGAAATTTCACACGCACATGAAGTTATTGAAGCACTTGAAAAAGCCCACCACGAAGGCCGCGGCACGATCATGCTCAATGGTCGATTGGTTGAACATCATCACGTCAACGCCGCCAAGCGTTTGCTCGCATTGGTGGAGATGACCAAAGAACTGGAAGTGGCGTAGCCGGCGCCATGGAGAATCGCGCGCGTCCGCTGGCTGGCTACTTCTTTGAACACTACCGTGTTGGCCAGAAATTTCAACACGCCACGCCTCGCACCATTACGCAGGGCGACATCGCGCTTTATCAAGCGCTGACCGGCTCGCGATTACCACTTCATTGCAGTGAGCCATTCGCGCAATCGATGGGCTATCCCGCCATGCCGGTGGACGATTTGCTCGTGTTTCACATCGCTTTCGGCAAAACGGTGCCGGATATTTCGTATAACGCGGTGGCCAATCTTGGTTATGCCGATTGTCGCTTCCTACAGCCTGTTTTTATCGGTGACACGCTACGTACTGACACCGAAATTATCGGGTTGAAGGCAAATTCAAATGGCAAGACGGGCGTGGTGTACGTACGCTCGAATTGTTTTAACCAACATGACGAATTGGTGCTCACTTGGGTTCGCTGGGTAATGGTGCATCGCAACGCACCGACAGCCAATCCTGACACTGCGGCGCTCGGCGCGATCGATACCCCTGTGCAAGTCGCGCCGGAGTCGATTGTCATACCGGCGTATCTGAAGCGCGCTAAAAAGATGACGCCGGTGACTGGTGGCACCCGTTTCTGGGAGGATTACGCCGCAACCAACACTGACGAATTCAAGCATCCTCCGCCATCCGAGCCCACGCCATGGCAGTTTGAGCCGATCAAACATCCCGCTGGAATGACCATCGACGAAAGCGATCACACGCTCGCGACCCGACTCTACCAAAATACGGCGCGCGTGCATTTCGATTTGCATCACATGAAAGATTCGCGGTTTGGACGGCGCCTGGTTTACGGCGGTCACGTGATTTCGATTTGCCGGGCGCTCTCTTATGACGGCCTGGAAAACGTGCTATCAATTGCCGCCATTAACAGTGGTACGCACCACAATCCGACATTTTCCGGCGATACGCTCTATGCGATTTCCCTGCCCATCCTGAAGTGGCCCATCAACGCTGCAATCGGTGCGTTACGCCTCCATCTCGTCGGCTACAAGAATATTGACCCGAATTCTGCGGCGTTCGCGAGCGCGCCAGAACATCTGAAAGTACTCGCGCTTGACTACACCGTACTAATGCCGCGCCGTGCCAAATGAGGAAAAAATGAGTACACCCGTTCATCCCCGCAACGCGCTGTTTGCCGGCGAGAAACCATTCCCGGTCATCCCCTCCTGCGAGCATTTTGCGGGCAGCGAAAAGCTGATTGGCAAGGCACTCGAATTGCAGGACAAGTTAGGCCCTGTCTTCGATATCACCTGCGACTGCGAAGACGGTGCGCCCGCAGGACAGGAAAAGGCCCACGCAGAAATGATCGTGCGCGTCCTTACGTCAGCTGCCAATAAATACAAAATGGCGGGCGCGCGCATCCACGACCACTCCCATGCGCTTTGGAAGCAGGACGTCGATATTCTCGTTGGCGGCGCGGGCAACGTTCTTGCCTACATCACGATTCCAAAATGCACGGCCATTGCGGACGGTGAGGAAATGGTTGCCTACATCACGGCGGCGACAACCAAAGCGTCCATCGACCGCGCAATTCCCATTCATATTTTGATCGAAACGCACGGCGCTCTGCGTGACGCACACCGCCTCGCCGCGCTTCCAAATGTGCAAGTGCTGGATTTTGGGCTGATGGATTTCGTCTCTGGCCATCATGGTGCCATCCCGGCGGCGGCGATGCGGAGCCCGGGCCAGTTCGAGCATCACCTGCTGGTGCGCGCCAAATCCGAAGTAGTTGCCGCCGCATTGGCTAACGGTGTAGTGCCGGCGCATAACGTATGCCTTGATCTCAAGAATACCGGGGTCGTTTTCGCTGACGCAAAACGGGCACGCGTTGAATTCGGATTTTTGCGCATGTGGTCAATTTACCCTACGCAAATCACCGCCATCGTCGATGCCATGAAGCCCGATTTGTCGGAAGTAGAAGATGCCGCAAACATCCTGCTCGCCGCACAGGCCGCTGATTGGGGACCGATCCAGTACAAGGGAGAGCTGCATGACCGCGCCACCTACCGCTACTTTTGGGAGCTGTTACAGAAGGCGAAGGTGACTGGCGTTAAAATAGTGGATTCTGCAAACCAGGCATTTTTCTCGTAGCTCACAATGACAATCACTTCCCCCGGCAACAAATTCCGTCAAGCCCTTACCGACGAAAAACCACTGCAAATCGTCGGCGCGATCAATGCGTACACTGCACGGATGGCCGAAGCGACCGGCTACAAGGCACTCTACATTTCTGGTGGCGGCGTCGCGGCGAATTCGCTCGGCATGCCGGACCTGGGCATCAGTACGATGGAAGATGTGTTGACCGACCTTCGTCGCATTACCGATGTCACCACGCTGCCCGTGATGGTCGATATCGATACCGGTTGGGGAGGCGCATTCAATATCGCCCGCACCATTCGCTCATTTCAAAAGTCCGGCGCGGCAGCAGTACACATGGAAGACCAGGTCGGCACCAAACGCTGCGGCCATCGTCCAGGCAAAGAAGTCGTGTCCCTTCAGGAGATGGTCGATCGGGTCAAGGCGGCGGTGGATGCACGCACCGATCCGGATTTTGTCATCAT
>JBKJMK010000430.1:0-3583 GCA_046596005.1 Usitatibacteraceae bacterium
TTCCAGGCATTCCAAACATGCGGACTGGTGCCGCGAACGTCGGCCACCGTGAGCAAATACAACGCAATCAAACGGCGTTCGTCACCGACGCGCTGGGCAAAACGGGCGATTACCTCGGGGTCGGACAAATCGTGTTTTTGCGCTGTGGCAGACATTTGCAGATGCATCTCTACCAGCCATGCGACAAGATCGGTATCGGCTCTGGAGATGAGAAGTTTTTTGCAAAATAGCCGCGCATCTTTTTTGCCCAGCGCGGAATGGTCGCCCCCGCGGCCTTTGGCGATATCGTGAAACAGGGCGGCAAGGTAGAGGATTTCGGGACGCGCGAACTCGCGTGCCAGCTCGTGACAGAACGGAAACTCGTGCGCAAAACGCGGCAACACGAGACGCCGCAAATTGCGGATCACCATCAGGATGTGTTCGTCGACGGTATAGACGTGGAAGAGATCGTGTTGCATCTGTCCCGCGATGCGGCCAAATGCGGGAATGTAGCGGCCCAGCACGCCGTACCGGCTCATGCGGCGCAGCGTAAAGGTGACTTTTTCGCTCTGCAAAATTTTCAGGAACAGTCGATTGGCCTCGGCATCGTCGCGAAATCTTTTGTCGATGAGGTGTACCGCACGCCACAATGCACGCAACGTCTCCGGCTCAAAAAATTCCGCCTCTTTAACGCTTTGCAATGCAAGAAATGCACGAAAAATAGCGCGCGGGTCGCGTTTGAAAATGTTCTCGTCGCGCGCGGCGATATTGCCATTCACGACATCAAATTCGCCGTCGATTTTTTTAACCTGATCCTGGTGCCGCTTTGAGATTCGTTCAAGCAGGGTTGGCAACAGGATAGAGTTCATCTGCCAGATGGCTTTTGCCGTCAGGTAATAGCGGCGCATCAACACTTCAGAAGGCAGCGTGTTCTTGCCGCCCTCCAGCTTCAGTTCTTTGGCGAGCTCGGTTTGATAGTCAAATACGAGTCGATCTTCACGACGTTTTGCAAGGTAATGAAGGCGGATGCGAATATCGATCAACACGCGCCGGTGATGGCTGATCATCTTCAGTTCGTACGGGGTGATCAGCGCCTGCGCTTGTAGCGCCTTCCAGTCGTCGCCCAGATCGGCCGCTCTCGCCAGCCACAGCACTGTTTGAAGATCGCGCAGGCCGCCGGGACTTTCCTTGATGTTCGGTTCAAGATTCAGGGCGACGTCGTTGTGACGCGCGTGGCGGCGTTTTTGCTCGTCGATTTTCGCGGCGAAAAAAACGCTGACATGACGCGTTTTTTTGAGCGTACGCTGTAGTTTTTCCACCAACAAAAAATTACCCCACACGCCGCGCATTTCCAGCAGACCCGTATCGACGGTGACATCTTTCGTCGCCTCTTCAACGCATTCCGTCAACGTCCGCACCGAGATGCCCGGCTCCAGGCCGACATCCCAAAGCAGGCTGACAAAAATTTCCACGCTCGCATCCGGCACCACGCCATCTGGCAGTAGCACCAGCAGATCGACATCTGAAGCAGGGAACAGGAATCCGCGTCCGTAACCACCAACGGCCGCGATGGCGATAGTGGTGGGCAGGCCAATGTCGATGGCGATGCGTCGAATGGCGTCATCGACCACGGCGGCGTGACGGCGCAGATTCCGATCCGGCTGCGAACGCTTCTGGTACGCGTCTTTCAATGCGGCGCGCTGCTCGCGGAGCCAATCGCGGAGGTGTTTTGCGTATGTGGCGCGGGTCGAGGCAATGCGCGCATCATTGGGCACGAAGCCAGGGTCCGACGTCAGGGACGGGGTGACGGCCATGGTGGTTGCGCGATGAACCACGATCTGCTTCGAATGAATCGTCAGGAAATATTCGCGGGCATCGGCGGCGTGCCAGCTGATTGCGTCAACACTTCAAAGCCGTCATCGGTCACCAGCACCGTATGTTCCCACTGCGCGGAAAGGCTATGATCGGCCGTTACGACTGTCCAGCCGTCGCCAAGCATGCGAATATCTTTTTTGCCCGCATTGATCATCGGCTCGACAGTAAAAATCATGCCGGCTTTTAACGCCATGCCCGCACCCGCTTTGCCGTAATGCAGAATCTGCGGGTCTTCGTGGAATTTTTTGCCGATACCGTGGCCGCAAAATTCGCGCACAATGGAAAACCCATTGCCTTCCGCGAACGATTGGATGGCGTGACCAATGTCGCCCAGGGTTGCGCCTGGCTTGACTTTGTTGATGCCGCGCCACATTGATTCATAGGTGCTCTCGCATAGCCGCCTGGCTTGAATCGACGGTTCCCCGACGTAAAACATGCGGCTGGTGTCGCCGTGATAGCCGTCCTTGATCACGGTAATGTCGATGTTGATCACGTCTCCGTGCTTCAACACCTTGTCGCCGGGAATACCGTGGCAGACCTGATGATTGACCGAGGTGCAGATCGATTTTGGATAAGGCCGATGGCCCGGCGGCGCGTAATTGAGCGGGGCAGGAATGGTGCCTTGTACGTTTACGATGTATTCGTGACAAAGCTGGTCGAGCTTTTCGGTCGTCACGCCCTGCTTCACGTGTGGGGTAATGAAGTCCAGCACTTCCGACGCCAGGCGACCGGCTACGCGCATTTTTTCGATGTCTTGGGGGGTTTTTAGAGAGACGTTCACAATTTTATGCAAGGGCAAAAAAACAAGTTGCGAGTATAGCGGGGACGGGCGCTGGGTGCTACGGCGCAGGGCACATTTTCAGAAGGTATTTGATTTTTTTGGGTATTTTCAGCTACAATAGCAGGCTGTCTTGATCCATGCGCGCTTACGTTACCGGATCGGGCAAATCCACACCCTCGCACCGTTAAGGTCTTTCTTGGCAATAGAAATGAAATGCAAAGAGAGTCTTGTGAGGGGAGGCTAACCTTAACTTTTGGAGTTTTTCATGTCAGTAACCATGCGTCAAATGCTGGAGGCGGGCGTCCACTTCGGACACCAGACCCGTTTCTGGAATCCCAAGATGGCACCATTCATTTTCGGTGCCCGCAACAAAATCCATATTATCAATCTTGAAAAGTCGCTGCCGATGTATCAGGACGCGCTCAAGTTTGTGCGTCAGCTGGCAACCAAAAAAGGCACGATCCTGTTCGTCGGCACCAAACGACAAGCCCGCGAAATCGTGATGGAAGAGGCGCAGCGCGCCGGCATGCCATACGTCGATTTTCGTTGGTTGGGCGGTATGCTTACCAACTATAAAACCGTAAAAGGCTCGATCAAGCGACTGAAAGAACTCGAAGCGATGGCTGAAGATGGCTCACTCGAGAAATTGTCCAAAAAAGAAGCGCTGATGTATTCACGCGAAATGGAAAAGCTCCAGCGCTCGATGGGCGGCATCAAGGAGATGGGCGGCGTACCGGATGCGATTTTCGTGATCGATGTCGGCTACCACAAGATTGCAGTGACTGAAGCCAGGAAGCTTGGCGTGCCGATTATCGGTGTGGTCGATACCAACAACTCGCTAGATGGGGTTGACTACGTTATCCCGGGCAACGACGACTCGACCCGCGCGATCCGCTTGTATGCACGTGGTGTTGCCGATGCGATCCTCGAAGGCAAGAATGCCGTCAT
>JBKJMK010000122.1:0-4097 GCA_046596005.1 Usitatibacteraceae bacterium
GTAAAGCTTTTGATACCAGCGCGCTTTTTGGCTACTGCCCCCGGCGGCGTCAAAGTCATCAACACGCAAATAGCGGCTGGCGAGGACTGGACTGCCAGGATTAATGGTGATGAAGCCGACGCGATATGCATCATCCAGCGTCGCAAAACTGCGGCCGGTGGCGGACTTCATCATGCCCATACGGGTCCGGTAGTAGGCATACCAGTTGGCAAAATTGACGCCCTCTTCGGCATAGGTACAAGTGGCACCCACGCAATCGAGCCGCCCTGATCCCTTCGGATACGATGTAACCGATGGCACGATATTGACGCGCTGAAAATTGGCGGGATTTACTGCGTTCGCAAGGTTGGTGACACTCACGGAGCGGGTAGAGGTGCGGGTGAATGTAATTACAAAGCCGTTGCCGACACCCGCCTCGGCTGCGATGATTGTTACCGTGCTACCGGTCACGGTGGCATAGTAATCCGGCGAGGACACAAAGCTATTGATCTTGGCGGCCAAATCGGCGGCCAGAGCAACCCGATCATTGGTATTGGTCGAGTTCGAGCCCAGCACCTCGACGCCATTTACCTTGATGCTGGAAAACTGCGTGTTGGTTCCGCCGGAACCTAAGGCCAGGGTTCCACTAGCGCCTACGCCATTGAAACGCGGGAAGGCAAACGTCGCAGAATATTTTGCCTGACAATTCGTCAATAGCGCGCTGTCGCAGAAGCGCACTGTTGACGGAACATTGTAAACGACGCTGCTGACCGTCGTCGGCGTGGCCGAGGCGATGCAGGTCGTCAAATCGTTATTGGTACAGTGTTCGCTGGGAATGATATTGTAATAATACGGGCTTCCGTTCAGATACTTCGGAATCGCGATTGTATTTGCCAGACCCGGCCTGCAATCGTAATCCGGTGCGGGCGCACTGCCATCGGGATACGCGCTGCCACATTGTGCTGTTACGCCGGCATCCCGGCTGAACTTGAAGATATTGTTCGGATAAGTGTAACCGGTCGCCGGTGCAATACCGTTGCGTTTGCAGTTTGTGGTGTCGCTTGCGGATGCTGTGGTGCTGTTGCACCAGACACGATCCGGATACTGCGTCGTCAGATTCACGGTCGTCACTTGGCCATACGTGTAAAACTGGTTCCAGCTACGGACACCATACGCGTCCGTCGGCACGTTGGTGAGATCGGTGTAATTGGTGCGCTCTGTACCGTCAAAGTTCAACGCTGGCTGATAGCGGATCCCCGGGTTGTAGTACTGGTAATTGAAATCATTATTCATGTACGGCGGATCACCCAGTCGGCAAAGCTCGAGTGCATTGCTGCCAGCACTTCCGGACGAGGCAAAGGACCTCGGGTTATCGCCACTGCGTCGGCACATCTTCCGATCCTGCACAAAATCCGGTGTCGCATCCTGCTGCATGCTGCCGGAATCGTCGAGGACAAACATCAGGTTGGGCTTGGACGTAGCGCCCGCTGTTGCGAGCGGACCGTTGGCAATCTTAGTGGGCTCTGCCCGCAGATCAACGATTGCGGCGGTCACCCCAAAAACCGATAGGGCAACTGTGCACGAAAAAAGTGAAATTTTGCGATTCATAACGACTCCGATCAGCCTTGGCGATCAAACGGTGATAACGACCTGGATATAACTTGTTGTATTCTTGGGTCCGCGGACCCGCGTGGTAATTCGATAAACCGGTGAAGTGCCGGAAAGCGACAGCGCATATGAGCTATAGCTGACGCTGCCGAACGAACTTGTGGCGGTACCCGAGGAACCTGATTTGACACAGGCTTTGCTGCCGGGGTCGCCCGCAGTGGCGCACATGCGGTGGACCACATACGAACTCGTGTACCCAGCTGCATCGGTGGCGAGCGTGACAACCTGTGCGGCATCCCACGAAAACGTGCGCGGATCAAATCCGTCCTGCCACGTTGCAGAGTAACCTGATGACACAATGTCCTGATAGAGAGACGGGCCGGTAGCATTGGCCACGACCCATGCCCTTGCCGTTTCTATTGATTTACCTGACGCAAGTGTCGCACCCTGCTTGAACGCCAGGTTTCCGGCTATCAGTAAGTTTGTGTCAACTGAGCGAACCAGCGCGACACCGGCCAGGCTCATGGCGACCAACACGATCAGTGCAATAAACAGGACGACACCGGACTGACCACCCGGATTTCGGTGCGCGGACTGAAGGCCTCGTTCCAAACTAGCCCAAGGATGATCACGCTTGGTAAATTCACGCATCATGATGCTTTCCAGATCAAGTTGTGCAATGGAACGACGGTTTCAAAGGCACGGAATTTGTAGCAACTGGGCAACCCATCCGGAATCGTGAAGTACTCATAACGACTGGCAGCACTGCCTACCGCCGCCGCCACCGTCGGATCTTTTGAAGGGTCTTTAACAAACTTGGGAGCAGCTTCGGTCGCTGTACACGGGTCTCCCGCCCTTGAAGGTTTCTCGTAGTTGCCGCTTCTTGCCAGCATCGAAATGCGCAATGCCGTTACCTGTAGCCAGCCTGCGGCCGTCGTCGGCTGGACTTTGTCCCAAATATCGATATTGCCATCGCCATTGGTATCTTTGCCGTAGTAGGCCTTGAGATCCACGATGTCATTGACCAGCACCTGGGTCTGGTTGGACAGTGTAGGTAAAGTGTTCACGCCGGAAAACGAAAACAGTTGGGTTACCCGCAAATCATTATTTGAAATATCGTAACGATTGACCGACAGCTGTCCGAGGTTGAGGACCGTAGCGCCGGTACCATAATTACCAAACAGCCCATTTCCCGGTGGATTGAACTTCCCCGCCAAGCCTGGATTTCTTTGCAGCCGATCGACGTCTGCCGTATTCAGCTTGGTCGCGTTATACATCTGACAGGATCCGCCCTGCGCGATGATGAACAAGTCGCTTTCGTTGAAACCGTAGTTATCATTGACTTTAATCTCTGCGGAAGCCGCCGGATGCGTTAAAGTGGTCGTGGGAATCAGCCGCTTGTCGTCGTTACCATAAGTAATGGTAATGGCATCGGGCGCACCAGCAACGCCAGGCGTAATTAAAATTGGGGCAAGCGTGATTGGTGGCAGGGCTGAAGGTCCGGGAGCACCTGGCGGTGAGGAGTATTGTCCATCGTAGTACCAACTGATCGTATTACAACCCAAGGCCTCGCTATTGATAAACCCATAACCGGCCATTCTTGCTTCACGCTCAATCGAAAACAGGGCAATGGCCCCGTTCGCCTGAGCAAGTCCGGTACCCGTGGTAGATCGTTTGTAGCCTTCATTCACCTGAAATGCCTGCATGATTGCCAATACACCAATCAGGCCGACTGCCACTCCCACCATGAGTTCGACCAGTGAAAATCCCTTTGCGCGCGCCAACCCGCGCGACTGGGCGGATGCAGCAAAATGTTCGGTTCTCATATTTGTCGACACCAGGCTCTAGTTAAAATCAACACGCGAAACTGCAGTGAACTTGTGTTGAACGGGAGCACCGGCATTCACGTCCCCGGGCTTGGACCAAAACACGGTAACCGTAATATCAAAGCCACCAGTAGAACTGACCACGCATACACTTGGCAGATTTGCAACCGCGCTTGCTCCCGGCAACGATGCCGCGACTTCGGCGCGCCAGTAGGTAACTTCCTGATTCACAACACCGCCGGAACAGGTGTGGTAGCCGGCAACATTGGTCCTGTCCGTCCAAATCCGCGAAATTATCTGGCTCGCGTAATAAGCGGCGTCGCTACGATATTTTGCTTCTGATGTTGTCGACATTGCTGCGGCCTGCATACCCATCAAGGCGATGATTCCCACAAGGAAAATCAGCGCACCCACCATCGCTTCGATAAGCATCACGCCACTTTGAGCGTGAATTGAATTAATTTTCATGGTAATACTCCCTAACAAAACCTGGGATCAGTTGCAACCGTCACATTGGGATCACACATGCGCCCATCCCCGCCAGTCGTCACCTGGATTCGCAAGCACCGCATTGTTCCAGTGCTCGCCACATGCTGGCAAACGCCTCCCGTGGGATTCGTTATATTCACAGGGCTCGGGCGCCTGCTCGCCACCAATGCAAATTCGTTTACCGCAGTGAATATA
>JBKJMK010000341.1:0-16400 GCA_046596005.1 Usitatibacteraceae bacterium
CTTGTATTTGCGCCTTGGTGCCTGGGTGGAAAAACACTATCGCGACCAACTCGGTGAAGCAGATCTTGGCGACCCGGTTTTGCTCGACGAATCCCGCGCCGCCCTCGATGAACTCACCCAGATACTGGTGCTGGGATCGGTGTACCCGTTTCAACTTAGCGGCGATTGATGGACGACCGCCAGTCAAACGCCAGGGAGCCTCTGATTAAGTCGCTTTCGGAATGGACTTGATCAAAGGTTCCCTAGCATTGGCGCGGGTTTCCGGCCAACATCGCGCCAGTCGGCGCGCCCCTGCTGGTGATTGTGTTTTTACTTCAAGCGTGTCGCACTTCGTTACAGCTTCCCCTAAACTTTTTTTGCGCGCTTAGCGTAATGTATCGCTGGAAGCCAGATTAATTAGGGGTTGTCATGACAAAATTCACCGGGGCGCTCGGCGCCTGTTGTATTCGCCACCTGAAACAGATCGCTGCAAAGTGCGGCGCGTTTGTATTACTCACGCTGGCGAGCATGTCTGCCACCGCCCAATCCACGCAAAATCTGGTCGGCTTCTGGTACAAGCCATCAGAATCCGGATGGGGTCTAAGTATCCAGCAGCAAGGCATACGCACCTTCGCCGTCTGGTTTACCTACGACCTGCAGGGCGCGACCACTTTTAACACGCTCGACTGTGCGTTCACCGGCAATAGCTGCGCTGGCGACATTTATACCTACACCGGCACACCGCTATCGCAGATTACCGCCGGCGCCAATTCGGTTGGCACCAAGATCGGCACCGGCTCCATCGTTATCACCAGTACCAACCGGCTGTCGCTAAGTTATTCCATCGGTAACGTGAATCAAACAAAAACCGATCTCCAGCCACAGAATTTTGCCGCCGCCGATGAAGTGCCGCTCTGTACGCTACAGCTACCCGCTACCTCACCAGTACCACCACCGGGCATCGATTTACGCTCTCTCCTGACCAATTACACCGATCACTGGTGGGGCGGGATGGATGCGTCCGGCTGGGGGGTGCAGATTTCCCACCAGGGCAACCAGGTCTTTGCCGGCTGGTACAGCTACAGCCCAGCGGGCAAAGCGACATGGTTGACGCTTCAGGGTGTGCAGGACAGTAACAACGCCAGGCGTTTTAGCGGCACGATTTATCAGGTCAGTGCCGGACCACCCTATCCGCAAATCACCGGCCCGATTGCGCCGGCCACAAACGTCGCGGTGGGCACATTTGAATTCAACTTCACCGATGGGGCAAAAGGTGTTTTCACTTACTCATTGCCCCAATTCAATATCGTCAATCGCGCCCTGCGGCTGGAGCGCTTTGCCGTTGCCGGCGGCGCTGTCAACGTCTGCACCGTAACCAAAGCCGCCGCGGTGAGTGCGCAGGTTGCCTCACGATTCCTGGGCCAGGCGACGTTGGGGCCAAAGATGGCCGATATTGATGCCGTCAGCGCATCCGGGCTTGATGCGTGGCTGAACACGCAATTCAGCAAACCACAAACGTTGCACTTGCCACCGGTAACGGCGTATCTCAACACCCTCGCGGTCGACCAGCAGCGGGGCCAGACGGCGTTTCAGTGGAGTCTTTGGAAGAATTTTTCCAGCGGTGATGACGCGCTCAGGCAGCGTGTGGCATTCGCACTGTCGGAAATATTTGTTATCTCGCTCAACAGCAGTATCGCCTTCAGCTATCCGCGTGGCCCGGCGCAGTACCTTGATACGCTTGGGCTGCATGCGTTCGGAAATTACCGCAACCTGCTCGAAGCAGTGACCTACTCACCCATGATGGGCCTGTACCTCACGCATCTGCGCAATCAAAAAGAAAATCTGACGACCGGTACCGTGCCGGATGAAAATTTCGCGCGCGAAGTGATGCAACTGATGAGCATTGGCCTTTATCAACTCAACCTTGATGGCACACAGAAACGCGACGCCAGCAGCAAACTCATCGAGACCTACTCGAACGCCGATGTTTCCGGCATGGCAAAAGTGATGACGGGATTGAGCTGGGCGGGACCGGATACATCCAATAGCCGATTCGGAGGTGGTGGCCTTAGCACTGAACCCGATCGCGAGATCAAGCCGATGCAGGCATACGATCAGTACCATTCCACTTCGCAAAAACAATTTCTGGGCGTGACCATTCCAGCCCAAACGTTGGCCGCGACCAACAACGATGTGCGAATCGCGCTGGATACGCTGTTCAATCATCCGAACGTCGGTCCGTTTTTCGGCAGGCAATTGATTCAAAAACTGGTGTCGAGCAATCCTTCCGAGCAGTATGTATCGCGGGTGGCGACGGTATTCAACAACAATGGCAGCGGCGTCCGCGGCGACATGAAGGCGGTCATTCGCGCGGTGCTGCTTGACGTGGAAGCACGCGGCCCGGCCACCGCCACCAGCGGCAAACTGCGTGAGCCAGTCGTGCGCTTCGTGCAATGGATGCGTGCGTTCAATGCCACCTCGCGCGACGGTCGATTCCTGCTCGGCACGACCAGTGATCCGTCCACACAGCTCGCGCAAATGCCGATGTATGCGCCGTCCGTGTTCAATTTTTTCCGCCCCGGCTACATTCCGCCCAATAGCAGGGCGGGTGCGATCAGCCTGGCTGTGCCAGAGGCGCAGATCACCAATGAGACATCGGTTGCCGGATACCTCAATTACATGCGCTCCGTGATCACCTCAGGCATCGGTAACACGACCAGCGGTGTGCGCGATATTCAGGCCGATTACAGTACTGAACTCGCACTTGCAAGCAATCCCGATGCACTCATTGACCGGTTGAGCCTGCTGCTGATCGGCAAAGATCTATCCGCCGCCGCCCGCGCCACCATTCGTGCTGCCGTGACATCGGTCAATATCGGTGCCACCAACCCTTCAGCCGACCAGCGCAATCGCGTCAACCTCGCCATCTATCTGGTGATGTCGAGCCCCGAATATATTTTCCAGAATTGACGAGGAACCGATATGACTGCCATTGTGAAAAACCTGAATCAATCACGTCGCGAATTTCTGCGTACTGCGGGTCGGCTTTCCATCGCCGGTACTGCCGCACCGTTCGCGCTAAACCTTGCCACCATCGGCGCAGCAGCAGCACAATCGGCGAGCGATTATCGCGCCCTCGTTTGTGTATTTCTATATGGCGCCAACGATCACAACAACACCGTGATCCCTTTTGATACGCAGTCATTTGCCACCTACACGGCGGCACGGCCGACGATTGCCCGCACCATGGCAGATTTGCTGCCCCTGACACCCAGCGTGGCCCTGACAGGCGCGAACGCAGGCCGCCAGTTTGCGTTGCCAAAGGAACTTGGCGCGTTGAAAACAATCTGGGACGCTGGCAAGCTCGCCGTCATGGCCAACGTGGGGCCGCTGATCGTGCCGACCACCAAAATTCAATACAACAATTTGTCGGTGCCACTGCCGCCGAAGCTGTTTTCCCATAATGATCAGCAGTCAGTCTGGCAGGCAAGTGCGCCGGAAGGCGCGCGTGAAGGCTGGGGTGGCCGCATCGGTGATTTGATGGCCTCGCAAAATACCAGCAGTATATTTACGTGCAACTCCATCAGCGGCAACGCGGTATTCCTCGCCGGGCAATCGACGATCGCGTACCAGCTCAGCTCCTCCGGATCGACGGCCATTAGCGGCATTACCGGCAGCCTGTTTGGTTCGACATCAGCGAGTGCCGGATTGCGTTCACTCATCACCAGCGGCGGCGTGAATCTTTTTACGCAGGATCTGGCGGACACCACGCAACGCTCCATCGACGCAAACGTGAGCCTCTCGGCAGCACTCGCCACCGCCCCTGATCTGCCGCTGCCCGCAGACCTCGCCTCGAGCAGCCTCGCTGCGCAATTGCGGGTGGTGGCCCGCATGATTGCGATGCGTAACACGCTGGGTGCCAAGCGCCAGGTGTTCTTCGTTTCACTCGGCGGCTGGGATACGCATGACGATCAACTCACCACCCAACCAGGCCTGCACACCCAAGTCGCTGGCGCAATGTCGTACTTCTACAACGCCACCGTTGGCCTCGGCATTTCGGATCGCGTCACCACATTTACCGGCTCTGATTTCGGTCGCACGCTCACCACCAACGGCGACGGCTCCGACCACGGCTGGGGCTCGCACCACTTTGTCATGGGCGGCGCGGTGAGGGGCCAGCAATTCTACGGCGCGTTCCCGGTCATGGGTCTGAACAACAACGATGAAGTCGGCTCGGGAAGATTGCTGCCAACGACATCGGTTGATCAATACGCTGCGACGCTGGCGAGATGGTTCGGGGTCACTGATATCGACATGCGATTGGTGTTGCCCAATATTGGAAATTTTGCGTCATCGAATGTTGGGTTTATGAATGTTTAGCGACGACACATATTGTCGCTAGTCTATTAGACAAACTCCGCCGCTGGCGCGGCGTTTCGACCACAAGTGGCTGAAAACGCCCGTAGATAGGCGTTCTACGCCCATGAAATCATTCACTGAGCCGACGCCAAGGACTTCCACACCTCTATGGCGATAGGCGTCACCCATCGATCAATATTGTGCATAAAACCACCAGCCTGCGAGAATTTGCCAAGCGAATTGGGCCGTTGTACTGGCTCGCGGGTTATGTGAATTACCGCAAATTCTCAAGCAGCTTGCAGGCAGAAAATTTAGCCTATGCGCGCCATGCCAGCCCGACAATTCCGCCGCCAATGCTCAGATACCGTGTCCACGGCGCGCTCGATGAAACAAGTTACAGAGAAGCGGGGAGAGCAATAGCGTCATGCTTGTTGCAATGCCTGCAAAGCCAGGGTGTCGTCGCAAACGATTGCCTGATTTTGGACTTCGCCTGCGGGCCTGGTCGCGTCGCGGTTGAGCTTAAAAGGCACCTATCAACGTGCCGCTTTTACGGCTCTGATATTGACCGGGAGGCAATCGCCTGGGCACAGAAGCACCTGATCGGCTGCGGCGATTTCGCAACCAACGACGCTGCACCACCGACTCGTTACGCGAGCGACACATTCGATGTCATCTACAGTATTTCGCTGTTCACGCATCTCGACGAACGCTTGCAGCTTCAATGGCTGGAAGAGCTGGCAAGAATACTCAAACCGAAAGGAACGCTGTTGACGACCATTCACGGTACGTTTGCGCGCGCATCCTGTACACCGAATGAATTGAATGAACTGGATCGAAAGGGCATCGCGTTTCGGGTAGACCGCAAAGGGCGCTTCAAGTTGGACGGCTTGCCTGATTTTTATCAGACCACGTTTCATACACCTGCGTATGTCGCCAGCGTGTGGGGAAAGTACTTCGAGGTGATCGACCACATCGAAGGGGGATTGGGGCAACATCAGGATTTGGTTGTTCTCAGGCGCCGTGCATAGCGGCTACTTTTGGTGGCCCGGCGTTCAACGCAGCAGATACCCCGCACAAGCCCGGCGCACGGCGGAACCGACGCGCGAATTTCATTGCATTGCATCCGGAACCGCTTCGACATTTGGCGCAAGTCGGCACTATGCGGCCAAGATGAAATATCATTGCCACCATGACCCGCCCCGCTAATTTCCCACCGCAAGAAATTCTCCGCACTGTCTTCGGCTATCCCGCCTTTCGGGGAGATCAGGAGGCCATCGTCGATCATTTGATCGGTGGCGGCGACGCGCTGGTATTGATGCCGACAGGCGGTGGCAAGTCGTTGTGTTTTCAGATTCCGGCGCTTGCGCGCGAGGGCACCGCCATCGTCGTCTCACCGCTGATCGCATTGATGCAGGATCAGGTGGAAGCGTTGCTGCAACTAGGCGTAAAGGCGGCGTTTTTGAATTCCACGCTCGACGCACGTTCAGCATCCCGGCTTGAGCAGCGACTGCTAAATGGTGAACTTGATTTGTTGTACGTGGCACCAGAGCGACTACTGACCGCACGATTTATCGATCTGCTCGGCCGCACCCATATTTCGCTATTCGCCATCGACGAAGTTCACTGCGTATCGCAATGGGGGCACGATTTTCGTCCCGAGTATCGGCAGCTTTCAATACTGCACGAGCGCTTTCCCGATGTGCCACGTATTGCGCTCACCGCGACCGCAGATGCGCCAACACGCAAGGAAATTGTTGAGCGCCTGGCACTTGAATCGGCGCGCCAGTTTGTGGCGAGTTTTGATCGGCCAAATATTCGTTATCGTGTGGTGCAAAAAAATGAGCCGCGCAAACAGTTGCTGGAATTTCTTGAAGGGCACGAAGGTGATGCCGGAATCATTTATTGCCTCTCGCGCAAGAAGGTTGAGGAAACGGCTGCATTTCTCGTCGCCAACGGGGTGCAAGCGTTGCCGTACCACGCCGGACTGGATGCAGCAGTGCGCGCCACGAACCAGCAGCGATTCCTGAAAGAGGAAGGCGTCGTGATGGTGGCAACCATCGCCTTTGGAATGGGCATCGACAAACCGGACGTGCGCTTCGTGGCACATATGGATTTGCCCAAAAGCATGGAGGGCTACTATCAGGAAACTGGCCGTGCGGGACGCGATGGTGCACCCGCCAACGCGTGGCTGACCTACGGCATGGCCGATGTGGTGATGCTCAGGCAGATGGTGGATAACGGCGAAGCGAGTGAAGAGCGCAAGCGCGTTGAACGGCAAAAACTCGATGCACTGCTTGGTTTCTGCGAATCTACACGCTGCCGCCGCCAGACGTTGCTGCAATACTTTGGCGAACTGATGGCCAAGCCCTGTGGCAATTGCGACAACTGTCTTGAGCCGCCCGCAACGTGGGATGGCACCACCGCCGCGCAGAAGGCACTATCAGTCGTATACCGCACCGGCCAGCGGTTTGGCGTCGTGCATCTCACCGACGTGCTGCTGGGCAAAAGCACCGAGCGCGTGCAGCAGTTCGGCCATGACCAACTCGGCACCTTCGGCGTCGGTAGCGATTTATCCGAATTGGCTTGGCGCGGGGTATTTCGACAACTCGCGGCGACCGGGTTGCTGGCGGTGGATGTGGAAGGTTTCGGCGGGCTGAAACTCACGGCGGAAAGCAGGGATGTGCTAAAGGGCGCGCGGACGGTCACGTTCAGGGTTGAGGAAGTTAAAAAATCAGTGCGCAAGACGAAAACGATCAAAGGTGGGGCCCGTGATCTGCCAGCGGGCGGTCGTGCAGGCAAGGGCAGCGTGAAGCCGCAGGATGAGCGCCTGTGGGAAGCGCTGCGCGAAGAACGGCTGAAATTTTCGCGCGAGCAGAATGTGCCACCGTATGTGATTTTTCATGACGCCACGTTGCTCGACATGCTCAAGCGTCGACCGAAAGATTTGACGGAATTTGCGGCTGTCAGCGGCGTTGGCGCGAACAAACTTGAGCGCTACGGAAAGGCGTTTCTGCTAGTGCTAGAAGCGCATTGGTGAGACGATTCATTCCGACCTATGGCGTACACTGCGACATCAATTCAACCCGGGAACAACTTCATGCAAGCCACCGAATATCACATCACCACCGAATTCATCGAACTCAACCAGTTGCTGAAGTTGTGCGGTCTGGCCGAAAGCGGCGGCGCGGGCGGGGCGCTGGTGAGTGAAGGTAACGTACAAGTCGATGGCCAGGTGGAATTGCGCAAGCGCTGCAAGATTCGTCCGGGGCAAGTTGTGGCGTTCGGCGACGCACGGATTGCAGTGTTGACGGCGGATGCCGCCGCGATGACTGCGAGCACGGAGGCACAGGCGGCCAAGGCGAAAATCAAATTCGACAAGCGCGTGAACAAGAAAAACGCGGCAAAGGCTGCGGCATGGGTGGTGCAATCGAAGATCAAGGCCGGTGTGAAAATGCCCGTCAAATTGGGCGCGAAAAAAGGCCCCAAGGCGCGCAGCAAAGAGAACGCAATCGCTGCAGCCAAAGCACGCGGTGTGACCACGCCGGAAGCGCCGTGGATGGCGCGTACCAGTAAGACGACAGTCGCGAAGGTTCGCAGTGCGCCTGCTGAGGCGGGTGCAGGATCAAGCCCGGCTGTGCCAGTGACGGCGGTGCCGCGTGTCGCGAAGGTGCGGCCGAATTTCTTCGCTGAAAAAGCTGAGGCGCATCGGCGACGGAAGCGGGGGAGTTGATTGGTGAAACAATGGTAGTAGCCGTAATCGAAATTCTGGCGACTAAGGAAAATATGGGGCGATCCCTTTAACACTGGATGGCGCTGTGTCGCGTTAATGTTGGGCTTGATGGAGCCAGCCCAACCTACTACTCTCCTCCCCCGCCAGCCGCATGATGTAAGCCGAAAACGCCGGATCTTCTCCGCGCAGCAGCGTCGGCAATCGATTGAGAAATTCCTCGCGTCGACACCATTCGCGCATGTAGTCTTCCCACGAATTCCAGCGCCGCGCTTTTTCGACGGACATATTCGACTGGTACGCCACCAGATAGGCGCGCTCGAACAGCGAAATGAGCATGTCGAAAATCACCAGCATGCGTTCTTCCTGATCGGGCGTCAGGTTGCCGGTGGATGCGTGGCTGCGCAGGTGCAGGTCGGAATTGTCCAGCACCACTTTCAGAAAATCGTTGTAGGCATCGGCGAGGAGTTGGTATTCCTCTTCTTCCTCGTTGTTGCGCTCGCGGCGCTGCTCCCAGAGGAACACGGTGATCGCCAGCGGCAGGCCGATGACCGTCACGATAAAACTCAACAATTCCCACGTTTCCTTGCTTCCCATGACGTGATGGTAGCCGAGATGGTGGCGATTGGCTGCGGGATTGCGAAGCGGAAAGCGTAAAATGGCCCTTTCGCCCTGACACTGGAAACAAAATGAAGAAAACCGACCTCGAAAAACTCAAGGGCACCAAACTCTCAGGCAACATGAAGCTTGCCGGCATCCCCGACCGCTTCGGCAAGGATGCCGCGAACCTGCCGGACAAACGCGAACAGCGTAAACGCGATCAGGAAGCAGGGCTGGTGCCGTTTGCCGTCAAATTGCATAGCGACATCATCAAGCAGATTCACGCACTCGCCGACACGCAAAAGAAATCGCTGAACGACGTCACCACCGAGCTGCTTACCAAAGCACTCGCAAAAAAGTAATCCATGGCGCTCAAGGCCACGGTCCATAAAGTGGACCTGGCTGTTTCCGATATGGATCGCGCCTATTACGGCAGCCACACACTCACGCTCGCCAGACATCCTTCCGAAACGAGTGAGCGAATGATGGTGCGGCTGCTGGCGTTTGCGATGTTCGCCGACGAAGCGCTCACTTACGGTCGCGGCCTCTCCGCTGATGATGAACCCGCGCTCTGGTTGAAAGACCTCACCGGCAATATCGAATGCTGGATCGATGTCGGCTTGCCGGATGAGCGCGAGCTCCGCAAAGCCTGCGGTCGCGCGCGGCGCGTGGTGCTGCTGACTTACGGCGGACGCGGCGTCGGTATCTGGTGGAATCAAAATCAGGCGGCGCTGGCGCGACACGACAATCTTGACGTCATCGAAATTCCGATTGAAGCCACGCAAGCACTGGCGAAGCTGGCTGATCGCAATATGCAGATCAATGCGACCTTGCAGGATGGACAGATCTGGATGGGGAATTCTTTGGTGACGGTGCTGGTGGAACCGGTGGTGCTGAAGAGGTCGGCGAAGGAACAGGCCTAGGAAAAGGCTATTGCAGGCGTGTTGCCTCGGGGACGAGGCCGCTTACGCGCTGATCAGCTTCAGGTTAAACGCCCTCTCCACCAGCCACACCAATGCCACCAGCAAGGTTAGACATGAGCCCCCAACAAAGACACCCTTGCGGTAAAGCGTGGTATTGCGAAGCAGATAAGCCAGCGGCAAAAATCCCGCCACAATGGCCAGTTGCCCGGTTTCAACGCCCAGGTTGAACCCGAGCAGCGAGAGCACCAGAGCGTCCTTGGGCAGGCCCAATTCGGCGAGTACGCTGGCAAAACCAAAACCGTGAATCAGACCAAAACCAAACGCCACCAGCCAACGCCTGCGTTCTACCACCGGCCACAGATTGTTGGCCGCCGCCAGCACCACCGATGCGGCAATGGCCGACTCCACCAAGCGCGATGGCAACGCCACAACTTGCAGCGCTGCCAGCGTGAGCGTGATCGAATGGGCAACCGTAAAGGCCGTTACCACCCACAGCACTTCCGTCAGCGCGACGCGAAATGACCCCACCCCCTTCCAGCGCCGGGCTTCATGCACCAGCACAGCGGGCAGCAGCAAAGACAACAAAAACAGGATATGGTCAAAGCCGATCCAGATGTGCCAGATGCCCTCCGCCAGATATTGCCCAAATTGCACCAGCCGCGAAGTTTCACCCGCCTGCACGCGCAGCACACCGGTATCCGGCGCCAGCACCGCCGTATGCGACACACCATCCAGCTCCAGCCGCAACAGCCCGCGATGCAGCGCATCCACATCAAACAGCAGTCGGTAATTGAGCGCCAGCGACTGTGTGCTTGACGGGCACGAGCCGCTCAGGCGCAACACCGTATAGGCACCGTCGGTGTGGTTGTCTACCAGATGTTCCATCACCTGCAAGGTGCAATCACCGCCACGCTGGACCGTAAGCCGCCCCAGCGCCCAGGCAGAGATGTCAGCATGGCGTGCACGCACCTCGCCCCAGGTAATTTCCCCATCGCCGTTGGCATCCAGCCCAATGGCAAAATCGATATCGCGCAGGGCGATATCCCATTGGCCCGTCAATTCGTGGCCCTTCACACTCAGCACGAGGTAGCTGTCGCTGGCCTTGTGCGCCGTGGCGGGCCAGATGCACAAGGCCAGCAGGGCGCAAAAAAACACCCGTTGCAGCGTCATGGCTTGGCCTGCGGTTTGGTGTTGGGCTGCGTCGGCACCCTGGCGTTACCGGGCTGCTCCTGGGCGGACGTCACACCAAGCCGCCGCATCGTCGGGTCTTCAAATCCGCTGGCCTTGAGCCAGTCACGCACTGGCTGCGCGGCGGCCGCATCTCCCGCAGCGATGGCCGCCTCCAGCAATGCCCGGGCATCACGCGGCTCGCGCTGCACCCGGTAGTTGGCGGCAGCAACCGCCAGCGACGCTGCGGCATTGCCGCGCAAGTGCAATTCAAAGCGCGCCTCTTCGGCCCGATGCGTGGTGTCGCCGCGCATGCCGGCGGCGGCAAAGCGGTCGCTCAGCGCCTGCACGCGCAATCGTGCAGACGGCAGCTTGAGCGCGGTTTCGGCCAGCGCGAGGCGCAGCAGCAAGCCGTCAGATGCGTCCCAGTTGGCAAGCCACTTGACCACCTCGGCGGGGCGCGTCTGGTCCAGCAAGAAATCGCTCCAGGCGGCCAGCAGATAGCCATCGTCCCGACCCAACGCCAACGCTTCGCGATAATATTTTTCGGCTTTTGCGGCCTGCCCGCGCCAGGCCGTCACCTCGCCGAGACGCGTGAGCAACCAAAGCCGGTTACCCGCGTCCTGCGTACTTTCAAGCGCACGCTGAAGCTCGGCAAAACCGGCTTCCATCTGACCGTTATAGGCGCGAACCAGCCCGATGCAGCCACCATACAGGGTGCTGCGGCCCAGCGCCTGCAAGGCATCACATTCGGCTTTGGCTGCCGTGTAATTAGCCTGCACCAGAAAGATGGCACCGCGCCATGCATGGGCAACCGCAAACTGCGGGTCGGCCTTGAGCGCATTGGCAAAGTCAGCCAGCGCCCCATCAAATTCATGCCGGTATTGCCGTAACTGGCCGCGTACCGCCAATACGGCTGGTAGCTGGCTCTGTGCAAACGGCGACATCACTGCATCGGCATACCCCACATAGCGCGGGTCGCTACGCGCGACGGCAAGGTCAAAATAGCGCTGGGCCAGTTGGGTCGCTGGCAGCGTGTCTGCGGGTGCTTCCCTGGCTGCACGGGTAACCGCCGCCCGCAAGTCGGCCAACTCGCGTGCCGTGGCGTCGCCGGGCCGTATCGGCAGGCGCTCCAGCACCTCGGCCGGGTCCGTTGGCAGACGAGGCGCGGCCAGCACGTGAACCGGCGACAAACTGACCCACACCCAGGCGAATACCGAAATAACCTTTGAATTCAGGGGTTTTACAGAGTGACTTACGCTCATATTTGCAGTAAAGTATTGCTCACGTTTATTTTAAACGTTCAACTTCAACCTACCCAGTGAGTCTATACATGAAAAAGCTATTGTCGATTTTGATTGCTGCCACTTTCGCAACCTCATCAGTGGGCGCTTTCGCAGCGGCTCATGGCGGCGCCATGAAAGATGATGACAAGAAGATGGCTGCAAAGATGGAAGCATGCAAAAAGATGGATGCAAAAACAGCCGACGACAAAATGAAGGCCGAGTGCAAGAAGATGATGGAAGAAAAGAAGCCGGCAGCAGAGCCAGCAAAGAAGTAAGCCAAACGTCGGCGTTAACTCGTCAACACCATGTTGCAAAAATCGGGCCTTGTGCCCGATTTTTTTCGCCCGGTTATGGCGGCTAATTTTTTACCAAATTTTCTTGGTCAAATTTCTGCCCGTTTCCCGGGTCGTTAGTGTCGGGTTGGTAGAAAACTCGCCGTACCACTTGGAGTCGATCAGGTACATTCAAATCTCCCGAAAGAAGCCATAGGGTGAACGTCAACATACGGGAGCATTGAATGTCACAGCTTGCTTTGCGTCCCGCGAAGTTCCAGCACAGCAAGGGCGTCAAAATACGACGCCTTATTGTCGCGGTCGACCTGCCCGTGTGTGCGCCCAGCATTTGCAAAATTAGTATGCCTACCAGCGCTTTCACCGGCGGTTGCTCGACAACCCGCCTGCCTTTTCCTCTTCCAACGCCGGCGTTGGAGAACTGCTCGATGGACCCGTGGGTGCCCCCCGACTAGCCTACCTGCGGCAGATTGTGGTGGTGAACAGTCAAATCGCCGAGTCGAATCGGCTGGATTGAAAAATACGATAGACGGGTTCGGGTATTCCAACGCCAAATATCAGATCGGAAACGAAAATGCCGTTCAGCCAAATGGCTGAACGGCATTTCTGAGGGATGATTCTGTTATGCCCGTGACAATTGCGCCGACTTCCTCCGGGCGAATCCAAGGCCGATCAAGCCAATACCTAGCAAACTTAACGTTGCTGGCTCAGGAACGGCGGGAACGTCGCCATCTCCAGTATTACGAGCGCGAAGGAAAGTAATCTGATCTTGCCTGGTATCGCTCGTATAAGAGTTTAGCGAGTAGTTGATTGTGGAATTTGCGAGGTTATTCACCTGACCCAGCCAGGTTTGCGCAAGTTGCCATGGCGCATATGTTGCTGCGGTAGCACCTCCGGCTACCGCGAGAAAGTTTCCGTCAAGAAGACTATAGGGGGTGCTGTCAGCCGGGCGCAGCTGGGTCCTCTCGTAGAAGATCTCCCAGACGGCCAACTGAAATGCCGCCGCATTGTTGCCAGCCCCAGGCGTAGTTGCTGCCCCGAGATGCAATGTCGCCAAACGGTTAAGATCGTCTCTTGTCGGCTGGCTTATGTTGCTAGCCCCTACAGTTTCGACATACGTGTTTGGGCTGCCAGAAATAGTTTGGTAAAGGTCCACACACCAGGAAGTAAAAGACTGACTCAGCGGCGCGGTGTTTGTCATCACGAAGCCGCCACCTTGATAGTTATATGATGTAGCCGGGAAAGGAGAGGCATTTGTAACGTTTACTGCTCCATAGCCCGCTGGCGCCCAAGCAGTGACGGTGAACTGAGTGGCTGCTGCGAGTTGTGGCAAAAATAGGCCGCTTACCAACAAGCCGAGAAGTGTTCCGCGCATTTTTGAGACCATGTTTGCTCCAAAGTAGTGTACTAGACGCTAGTTTATAAGCACCAACTGTGCCAATAAAATACAATCAAGTATAATCAATGCATTACAGTAATCCTGAGCGGAACCGGAAAGATACTTTCTTCAACTGTAAATTTTTCCGACGGGTACCTTTGATCAAAATCGTTCAACTCCCACCCCTGTCCAATCCCCGCACTTCAATCTCATCCAGCGCATCCCCCAAAAATCCTCCACTCTGATGCGCCCACAATCGCGCATACAGGCCATCGAGCTTGAGCAAACTCTGGTGAGCGCCCTCTTCCACCACGCGACCCTCATCAAGCACGATCAAACGATCCATTGCCGCGATCGTGGACAGCCGATGCGCAATCGCGACCACCGTTTTACCTTCCATCAATTTATACAGGCTCGCCTGAATCGCCGCTTCCACTTCAGAATCAAGCGCGCTGGTGGCTTCGTCGAGTAACAGTATCGGCGCATCTTTGAGTTTTACGCGGGCAATCGCGATCCGCTGTCGTTGTCCACCTGAAAGTTTCACGCCGCGCTCACCGACGTGCGCGTCATAGCCGCGCCGGCCAGCCGGATCGGTGAGCTGCAAAATGAACTCGTGTGCTTCGGCGCGTTTGGCCGCGGCAATCATATCCGCGTCGCTCGCGTCGGGGCGACCGTAAATAATGTTCTCGCGCACCGAGCGATGCAATAGCGACGTGTCCTGCGTCACCATGCCGACGTTGGTACGCAGGCTGTCCTGGGTAACGTGGGCAATATCCTGCCCATCGATCAGGATGCGACCCTCGCTGACATCGTAGAAGCGCAACAACAGATTGACGATGGTGGATTTACCTGCGCCGGATCGCCCGACCAGACCGATTTTCTGTCCGGCGTGAATAGTCAGGTTTAGTTTTTCGATAACGTTCCTGTTGGCGCTGTCCTTCGCACCATACGCAAAGCTCATGTTGTCGAAATAAATTTCACCGCGCGACACAGCCAGCGGCTTGGCGTCCGGCGCATCGACGACCGTATGCGGTTTGGAAAGTATCGTCATACCATCGCGCACGGTACCGATATGCTCGAATAACGCCGCGAATTCCCACATGATCCAATGCGAAATACCATTGAGCCGCAGCGCCATCGCAGTGGCGGCGGCAACTGCACCGACACCGATTCTGCCCTGGGTCCACAGCCACAGCGTGACGCCGGCGGTCGAGGCAATCAAGAGCACGCTTAGTATTTGATTGACCACTTCAAACGCGGTGATCATGCGCCACTGCCGATACACGGTCGTCATAAAATCCTGCATCGCCGAACGGACGTAGCCGGCCTCGCGGCTCGTGTGCGAAAAAAGCTTTACGGTCGCGATGTTGGTGTAGGCATCGGTTACTCGCCCGGTCATCAGCGAGCGCGCGTCGGCTTGTTGTTGCGCGACCTTCGCGAGGCGCGGAACAAAATATTTGACCGCGATGGCGTAAATGATCAGCCAGCCGAAGAACGGCACCATCACCCAAAGATCAAAACTGCCAACGATCAGGATGAGGGTCGCGATATAAATCGCGACAAAGACCAAAATGTCGGCAACGATCATCCACACATCCCGCGCGGCCAGCGCGGTCTGCATGACCTTGGTGGCGACGCGGCCGGCGAATTCATCCTGATAAAAACTGTAACTTTGGGAGAGCATCAATCGATGAAACTTCCAGCGCAGCAACATCGGAAAATTGCCCGCCATCGCCTGATGTTTCAGCAACGCTTGCAATGCCACCACGAGCGGGCTCGCAACGAGTATCGCCGCGAGCAATGCCAGATTGCCGCGTTGGCTGGTCCAAAGAGCTGCGGGTTCGGTTTTGCCTAGCCAATCAACCACCTGCCCCAACATGCTGAACAGGAAAGCCTCGAACACACCAATCGCAGCGGTACAAAGTGTCATGAACAACAAATAGGGGCGCAAACCCTCTGAAGCCGTCCACATAAACGCGAGGAACGTTTTCGGCGTTGGCTCAGGCGTGGCCTCAGGATAAGGATGAACGAGTTTTTCGAAGTACGAGAACACGAAGAGCTTCCAATTATTTTGAAACGCTATTATTCGTCATTCCGCGGGATAGCGGCTGGGCTACGCTTACCAGAATCAGGCCCGATACTTTTAAGAAGTTGGACGGGACAGGCGTTCAGCCTGGGTTGGCGCTTGTGGTCATCCGCCGGAACAACTGGCCTTTCAACGCAACTGAATGCGACGACCTGCGATTCTATTTCAGGTCCCATATCAATGCGATTTGAGCAGAATATGGCGCAAACCCTATCGATTTGTAAATCCGTTCGGGCGAAGAATTGTGTTCTGCAACGATGATTACTTGTTCAATTGCCGGGTCCTTGAAACCTTCCGTCAGGACCAGATGACATAGCGTCCTTGCAAAGCCTTGTCGTCGCCACCGGGGATGCGTTGCCACATCGCGAAATCGCGCCGTTCGACCGTCGCTGAACAGACCGCAATTTGCAACAATTTCCCCCTTGTGTTTTAGCATCCACCACCTGCCCGCACCGTTCTTGACGCCTCTGTAAAATTGGTCGTGCTTCCACCTGAGGAAATCTTCCGTTGCCGGTGATTCGGGGTTGTTTTCCAGATCCGCTAACTCCATGTTGATGATTTCGACGAAATGACGTTCGGTCGTTGCCTCCACCAGTACCGCATCG
>JBKJMK010000069.1:0-2750 GCA_046596005.1 Usitatibacteraceae bacterium
GCCAAATAAACGGCTTGGCTGCCCATTGGGCGCGAATAAACGAATCCTCGCCGCGGACGAATAGAACATCATGCTGCCAGAGCAGTCGATCAAAATTCTTCTGTGAAGTGAAGTTAGTAGTCTCAATTGCCACGTTGGGCGTCAGCGCTGAGGCAAGCGCACCCTCAGGAACCGTGCATCGGCCACGCATGGTCGATTCGTCTATTGACCGAACCAAACTGTCACCAGCATCATTGCGATATCCAAACAGAAAAACACGTAAATACTTTTCTTCCGTTGCCGACATGAATGCGTCGCGCTCGGCGAGCAAATAGCGCTCGCGGAGTATGCCCCCGGAATCTTGCGTAAATCCGGGAAAGAAAAAGTGCTTGGTTAACGGCAAGGTGGGATGTGGCGAGGGCAACAAATGATGCTCGCCAACCCATGATTCCGCGCTCAGATATTCGAGATTGATCCATACCGGCGGACAAACCATCGCCGCCATGGCAGCGACGTAAGACGCTGGTAAGTTGACCGCAAACGCCTCAATCACTAAATCTGCGGGGTCAATATCGAATGACTGATTCCAGCAAATTACGCTGATGCCGCGAATTTCCTGTAATCCACACGAAAGATCAATTGTCGGCTCGATTCTGCTGAAACTGGCAAGATCGTCGACGATCAGGCGAACTTTCACGCCATGTTCCAGCGCAAACTGCAATGCAAGCCGCCATGCAACACCAATATCGCCAAAATTATCAATGACGCGACAGAACATGTCGCAGGAGATGCCAGGCGGGGTCAAGTTGGTTTGGGTGGGGCAAACGAAAGCACTGCATTGCGTGCTGCTTGATAGCGGGCTTCGTCTAGCGACACATGTTTTTCATGCATGCGTTGCAAGCGACGGGACAAGTCCACACCCGCAATAATACCGTCAGCGGTCAAACCACGCAGCAGTTCATCGGTAAGCACAGGGTCATTGCACAAGAGCACCATGTCGCAACCAGCGTTAAGCGCTGCATGCGCACGCTGCGTAACGTTGCCAGCCGTGGATGCACCTTCCATGGAAAGATCGTCGCTGAATATCAGACCATCAAAATCCAGCTGGCCACGAAGAATATCTTTCAACCACTTTGATGAAAAGCCGGCTGGCTTCGAATCAACTTGCGAATAGATAATATGCGCCGGCATTACAGCACTCATTCCGTGCTTTGCGAGGGCGCGAAATGGGATCAGGTCAGCTTTGTCGATTTCGTCAAAGCTGCGATCATCCATCGGAATTTCGTGGTGTGAATCAGCACGCACAAAGCCGTGTCCAGGGAAGTGCTTGCCGACAGATCCCATACCGGCTTTAGCCATGCCCGCCATCAACGCTTTCCCCAATTCGGCAATTACTGTTGGTTCTGTGTGAAATGCGCGATCCCCGATTACCCCAGACTCACCCCAGTCGACATCCAATACCGGCGCAAAACTGAAATCCACACCGTGAGCGATCAGCTCAGTTGCAATGACGTAACCGACGTTTTCGGCTAGTTCCCTGGCCTCATGCGGCGAGTTATCCCATCGCCGGCCCAGTAACCGCATTGGGGGGATGGCCGTGAAGCCTTCGTGGAATCGCTGCACCCGGCCGCCCTCGTGATCCACGGCGATAGGCAGCATTGGCTCGCGTAGCGAACCAATGCTCGCAGTCAGCTTTTTTAATTGTTCTGGTGAGGCGAAATTACGCGCAAATAAAATCACACCCCCGATCAGAGGATGCTGTAACCGGTTTATGTCGTCAACGGTTAGTCCCAGTCCCATGACATCAGACATTACCGGACCTAGCGGAATAGTTAGTACCATGTAGTCAAATCCATAAAATAAAAATCATCGCTTTTCGATGACGACAAACGCCAACGCATGCTCGGCCTCATCTGTAATCGAAAGGTGCGTGTGGGTGATCTGCTGCGTGTGAAGCTTTTCCATCAGCACCTGGCTGGTTTGGATCAGAGGCTTGCCAAGCGCGTCGTGGTTCACGCAGACGTCATGCCAGCCGACAATCTCACCAATGCCGGTGCCGTACGCTTTTGAAAAGGCTTCCTTTGCGGCGAAGCGCTTGGCGACAAAGCGTGCCGGCTGCGAAGACTTGGCATATTCGGCAACCTCCTCTTCATTCAGAATACGGTGCAAGAAACGATCACCAAAACGAAACAATGTCTCTTCGATTCGCTTGATGGTGACCAGATCCGTTCCGATACCGTAGATCACATGGCCTCCGCACGTGCCGTAGCGCGGTAACGTCGTACGGTTTCCGCCAAACCGAATTCGAGAGCATCAGCAACGAGTGCATGACCAATAGAAACCTCCAATAAATCTGGTATGGCACTGACGAAAGTCGGCAAATTTTCAAGATTCAAGTCATGCCCGGCATTGATGCCCATTCCCACCAACTGCGCGGCCGCTGCAGCGGCGACATACTGTTGCAAGACCCTGTTTTGGTTTGGCGTTCCAAACGCTTCTGCGTAGGGTTGGGTATAAAGCTCAACCCTATCTGCGCCCAACGTGCACGCCAGTGGCATTGCCGCTGCCAGCGGATTCATGAACAAACTAACACGAACGCCTAGTGATTTTAATTCGGCCACAACCGGCACCAGTCTTGCAGCGTCCTTGGTCAAATCCCACCCATGGTCCGATGTAAATTGTCCGCTTTCATCGGGGACAAGCGTGCATTGATGCGGACGAAATTCGCGCACAAACCCCAGCAGATTGTGAAAGGGGTTGCCTTCTATATT